>SHMW01000140.1 GCA_008080735.1 Promethearchaeota archaeon | reverse complement strand
GGTCCCAGTCAAGGTACTCCGGGAGGGGCGGCGTGTCGGTCGGCCGCTCGTTCCCGCCGTAGCGGGCGCTCGACCAGACGTGCACCTCTCCGATGCGGCCGACGGCCCCGGCCCGGACGAGTTCGACGACGCGGCGGTAGTTGTCGCGGGCGTGAATCTGCGTGCCGATCTGTGTGGCAACGCCTTTCTCGCGCGCCAGGTCCGCCACGACCCGCGCCTCGTGAACCGTATGGGTGAGCGGCTTCTCGCAATACACGTGTTTGCCCATGCGGAGGGCCATGGCCGAGGGCGCGGCGTGCGTATGGTCGGGCGTCGAGACGAGGACGCCGTCGATCTCGCCCTCCATCTCGCCAAGCATCGTGCGGAAATCGGCGTAGCGTTTGGCCTTGGGGTGCGCCTCGGCGGCCTTGGCGAGGTTCCGCTCGTCGACGTCGCAGAGGGCGACGACGTGCTCGCCCCTCACGCCGCCCAGGTTCGCACCGCCCCGTCCGGCGACGCCGACAACGGCGACGGCGAGTCTGCCGTTCGGGGACTCCCCGGCCGCGCGGGCGGGGAGGATAAGCGGTGCGGTGAAGACCGCCCCCGCGGCGGCGGTCGTGCCCCTCAGAAATCGGCGGCGGGTAAGGCGGAGTGACATGCGGAGTCCTTTCTTTACGTAGAAACGGCGCACGGGCCGCTCCACGCTGCTCGAAACCCGGCCGACTTCCGGGTACCGCTATTTGCGTACATAAAACGGCACGTTCGCCGTGGCGGCGCTGCCTTGGCCGTCGCGGACGTAGACGAACAGGCGGTACGCGCCCTCCTTCTGCGGGGCGTCGAACCTGACCGTTGGCCCGTCGCCCCTCCGGATAAGGCCCGAAATCGGTTTGCCGTGCCTCTCGCCCATGCCGGCGTAGCCGGCCTGCGGGACCTCGGGCAGGACCGCCCACTCGTAGTCGAGCCCGTCCCCGTCGGGGTCCGTCGCCTTCACCGCCGCCCGATGCGTCGACCCCGGCGCCACGGTGACGCTGTCGGCCGCGCCCTTCCCGTCGATGGTGGCAGGTTCGACGCGGGGGGCGCGGTTCGCCGGCCACCGGCCCGTCCACAGACACTGGAGCGCATCGACGGCCCCGGTCCGCTCGCCC
>SHMW01000139.1 GCA_008080735.1 Promethearchaeota archaeon | reverse complement strand
GGAATTTTAATAAAGGTTACCTCTGATGTTAATATTTGCCGTGACTTTAAGGATAATTTTTTATTGAACCTGGCAATTGATAGTAATGCTGATTACCTTGTAACCGGAGACGAAGATTTGCTAGAGATCAAAAATATACAAGAAACAAAAATCCTTACGATTAGGGAATTGAAAAACGAATTGTAAACAACACGACGCCACAACATCGCATATATTCAACAACGGGTGATGAAGAAGCTTATCGGTTTGAATCCCAAGTAATGATTTTTCCGGGGATAAGGATGTAGGTCCAAAACCGCTGCTGAACATATGCGTTTCCGTTGTGGCTCATGGCTAATAGACGGAAAGTGAAAGGTTATTTAAAATTTTTACCTTTGTAAAAAAAGAATCCATGCCCAAGATATTTGAATATTTAGGAATTCTTATATTTTTTTACTCAAATGAACATGAACCCATCCATGTTCATGCTAAGAAAGGAGAATTTGAAAGCAAAGCTGAATTTTATATAATAAACGGGATTATTCAAGAAATAAAGGTTTCCTCTGTAAAAGGATCAAAACCACTCAAAGGACAAAATCTTAAAGACTTTGAAACGTTTTTAGAAGTGTATGCAGATAAAATTGTAGAAAAGTGGGTTAATTATTTCGTATACCATAAAGATGTTGAATTTGAGAAAATAACAAAAAGGTTAAAATGAAAATATCAGTTGACTATAAAAAAGAAGAAACCAAGAGCCTTAAAATTGAAAAGGCAAATTACATTGGTGATTTTGCTATTAGAATTAAGTTTAATGATGGAACTGAAAAACTAGTCGACTTCAAACCTTTCCTAACCAGGTCGGTGCATCCTTCCATAAGAAAATATCTAGACGAACGGCTTTTCTCAAATTTTAAAATAATCGACGGTAATTTGAATTGGAATGATTATGATATGATTTTTCCAATTTGGGATTTATATAAAGGAAAAGTCGATAAATAAAGCCACGCCACAGAGCCACAACATGCTATATAAACAATTGGGGTTGATTGTATTATGTAGCGCATTCTAATTTAGCAACATTCCTACCAGGGGAATAGACCCAAGTAGTCCTTCCCCAACTGTTCATACAGCTTTCCGTTGTTGCGACACGAAGTCGCATAGATGACTGTTTTACTGAGGACTATGTTCTTTGATAAAACCTGCTGTTCCCTCAGCACTACCCTATCGGGACAACTGATGTATAGTGCAGCTGTTATCGGTTGACCCGAC
>SHMW01000138.1 GCA_008080735.1 Promethearchaeota archaeon | reverse complement strand
TATATTATGATTATCCATATGATGGAGATGAGATTATAAGAAGCGATAAAACGCACTATTATATTGACTACAAAGAAGAATTATTTCAGCCAGAAAATCATTTTAATGAGAGTGGCGAAAATATTTTAAAATATTATAAAATGAACTACAATTCTAATGTCTATATTACCATAGACGAACAATATTATCTAAATATCGAATTAAAACCCTATGGTTATTTATCAGAAGAACAATTGCAGCAATATTATCGGTTGCGATATATAAATAAGATATATTCCTCGAAAGCTCAAGGAGGAGATGAAAATCCGTTATATTGGGTTATTTAAAAAATTCAGTATCTCCTGGTAGGATTTCGGTTAAAGTCTGTCTACTAACTTTTAGGTTTTTATAATCTATTTTAACTATTTTAGGGATATATCCCTTTTGACCAACTTTATTCTTTCTGGAAATAAATGCCCCTTTAACACCATTCAAATCATCAACAATATCTAAACCTTTTTTAATAGATTTTTCTATATTATCTCCTTTAACTTCATTAGCAACTCTTGTAGCGGCTCCATCGGCGATGGTGGCATTTTTCGCAAAAATTGTTACCGCATCCGCTTCTCCTAAACTAGTCGCGTGCCCGATAGTAGCAGAACTTGTTCCTATCCCGATTGGACAATCTTCTTTATTAATTAAAAAACCAAGGTTAAAATTTAATGGATTTTCACCAGCAAAAAGTCCTATTTTAAAAGGAACCCTTGAATCTATTATAATTTCCCCCCCATTTTCCACAAGGTTATTTTTAGAAGGAAAATAATTCTTATCTTCCCTTTCCATTACTCGAAGCATTAAATCTGCTAAGGCTCCCGCAACCGTTGCCATAGGACCAACTCCACAAATATAAGAGGCTTTGGACATTAAATCAATTATCTCAAGATCGGTCTTAACTCTCAAAGGCTTAAAAGTAGTTAAGAATTTAGAGTTCTTTGAGGTATATTTTTCTAAAACAGTTCTTTGATAGGAAAGTTCTCTTTGAGCCCTCCTAATTGCGTCCTTAGATTCTGAAATTATAGTAATATCAGATTCTTTTTCAGTAAAATGAATTTTATGTAATTTCAAATTTTATGGAATATTTGTATTATATAATTCTGTAAAAGCGATACATTTTTAATAAAAAAAGTATAAATAAATAGGTTTTTATTAGTTTAATATAAATAATACGATTATAACCATGGAAGAAATAAATTACGAGGATGTAATTTCCCAATTAAAATCCAAACTTAACACTCAAGCAGCTA
>SHMW01000137.1 GCA_008080735.1 Promethearchaeota archaeon | reverse complement strand
GTCCATTGCTTCGGCATAGTCATTTCTGAATAAATGGTAACATGCGGGACATAAACAAATGATTTCCTCATAATTTTTAAATATCTCGATATTTTCATTCATGCAAATTTCAAGCTCTGTATTGGATCCTGATACATACCATGGCCACCCGCAGCATATTTCCTCATCAAGTATAGTGAACTCAATATCTCGATGTAATAAGTATTCAAGAGCATGCTGCGTATATTTAGGTATCTTCATCGTAGAAAGACATCCCATAAAGAACAAAGTTTCTGAGTCTTTAAGAATTCCGTCGGGAATCTTTATTCTCATCTGATTCATGGGATAGGGGGTGCGATACTTTTCAAAGCATTCCCTCATATTCTTTATGTCGTCAAAAGTATACCCTTGTTCGAGATATTTTTGTTTTAACCGAATTCGATCCTCCTCGGTATCGCATTCCCCACAATCGACGCAATTATATATCCTATAATGATCATCTTTCGTAAATTCAATCTCATCTATGTTATTTATCATCTGGCGGACTTGCTCGTCTGTAATGAAATTTTCGGGGTCAATTTCTTTTGTTGGATAATTTTCCCGTCCTTTAATTCTCTCATCCATATATAAACACCTTAACCTTTATGAAAGGACTTTTCTTAATAAAAATATCCTTTAGAAAATATAATAGTGAGAAGTCGTTTGTTAGACATAAGTTATAAATTGAAATATGCTATACTTAACATATGAATCCTCTGGATGGTATAATTGATAATGGAGAAAAAATTTTATGGGAACGAAGAGAAGTTATGGATCTTGTATCCGATTTGGAGCAATCCGGAGTGATAAAGAAGAAGCAGAAAATACTCGGACTGTTTCTCACGTTAATTTTGGGAATTGTAGGAGTTATTCTTCTTTTCCTAGTGTTTATCATTCCAGATCTTGGCAATTTTTATGGATTTTGGGTATCTCTCCCTTTCATGGCGATTTTTATCTCATGGTATATAATTGCATCCAGAATTGACAAAATTAACAAAAAACTAAAGATTTATGATTTTTTGAGACAATATCATTTAGATGATGAATTACGCAACTATCCGATGCTTCAAGTAATAACGGAAAGATATTATGTAGAGTTTGAACAATATAGACTAATGTCATATCCAGAATGGTTTGGGCGGGATGTTTCACATATTTTTGAATTTAAGAATGAATATTGTATTTATAATTTAAGTCAGCTGACTGGGATATGTAAAAATGTCAATCCAAAGAAAGACAAATATGAGATCGGGCTCTATTTTGACCTCGATGATGAGACTCGGGGGGATGACGCTCCA
>SHMW01000136.1 GCA_008080735.1 Promethearchaeota archaeon | reverse complement strand
ATTGAGCATATCCTTGATTTTACAAATAAAATTGAAAATTTATTGACACTATGAACGTGTTGTGCGTCATGCAAATTGACAACATAACAACAAAAATGGATATTAAATGAAAAATGAATTTGACACATTAGCTCCATGTGGAGTATATTGTGGAGCATGCCCATCATTTGATAAGACTTGCAAAGGGTGTGCTAGTGATGATAAAGAACAGGATAGATGTAGTAAATGGAATTGTAAAATTAGAAATTGTTGCTATAATGAAAAAAAACTTAGTTTTTGCATAAAATGTGATCAATTTCCGTGTAAAGTTATAAATAAAAAATTGCTAAATACTCACCGTAATGACCCAAGATTCACATATAGACACGAAATACCAGACATTTTTATTAAATTAAAGATAATGAGTTTAGATGAATATTTTAATTTTCAAATACAAAGATGGAAATGTGATTCCTGTGGTGGAACAATTCAATTTTATCTTTATAAGTGCAAAAATTGCGGTGAAGAAAAAATGATAAACCAGATTTAAAACTTCATATATATGGACTTATTATTTTGGACCTATTTGATTAATGCTGTAATCTTGATAAATCACGAGATTGACTCCGCATATTGGCAGGAATGGAAATTATTTTGTGCAGATGATAAAATTGATATAAAAGGATTTTTGATAATCCATTTTCCTATACTTTTTGCTGTTTTTTTGGGACTGGTACTTATTGACAAGGAGATGACTTCAGGATATGTGATTTCATTATTGGTTGCAGCAGGTGGTATATTCGCCTTTTTATTTCATTTTTACCATTTAAGAAGGGGACGGCATGAATTTAATAATTGGCTTTCAAAACTAATGTTAATTCTCACATTGCCGATTTCATTGTTTCAAATGGCATTGACAATTATAAAAATGATTTAATAAGATGAAGGCATTAATTTTAATTGATATACAAAATGGTTTGATAATAAAGAAAACGCTTCATAATGAGAGGTTCTTTTTTAATGCGATAAATAATGCTATAAAAAAATATCGTGAATCGAACTCGAAAGTTATTTTTGTTCAGCATAATAATAAGCAACTAAAGTATAATTCTTTTGACTGGGAAATAGATGAGCGAATTGATAAGCAAGAAACAGATATAGTCGTGCAGAAAAAACACGGAAATGCTTTTCAAAAAACTGACTTAAAACAGATTCTATTGGAGAATAAGATAAAAACAATAATGATAGGTGGCTTGGTAAGTCATGGCTGTGTAAAAGCTACTTGTCTTGGTGGATTATCCGAAGGATTTGAAATTTCATTATTGAAAAATGGACATACAAACTGGAACAAAGATGCAGAAATCAAAATCATAGAGACTGAAAATGAATTAATAAATCAAGGAGTATTACGATATGAATTATAATATTGATAAGTTTACATGAGAAGAATGCACGAACGCACAACAAGGCATTAAACCCAATATCCGCGGGTG
>SHMW01000135.1 GCA_008080735.1 Promethearchaeota archaeon | reverse complement strand
AGATATAATTTTTCGCCACTATAGATCCATGAAAAAGATGAAAATGGGTATCCAGGAAATTCTGATAACTGGCAAGAATTATGGATTAAAAATCTCTCTCTCTCGATTTCCTATGAAAAAAATATAGACCCATTTTCATCTTTTTCATGGATCTATAGTGGCGAAAAATTATATCTCGAAGAAGAATTGGTTGAAATTACAGGAGCAACTCTAAATTTTGACTATAAAGCAGATCAGATAATTCCTTTTAGCTTGACGCAAAATTCCGAATTCCGATTTCTTATAAACGATCTTGAACATACAGAATCAGTGAAGCTGTATGATATTCCGACAACGTTTCAGAGCGCATCAGAGGAAGGATTCGAAATTGACGGCGATCTCATCCCTTATAATGAGTCTATAAACTTAGCAATTCAGCTCTATGTCGCGGATCCGTTTATCTTGAACGAAACGCGAACTCTCAGCATTGATAATGTTAGTTTAATAATTTCCTATGACGTGCTTATTCCGACCACCGATTTATCTAATATATATTTGGCATTATCCATAGGTTTAGCTGCGGGAGCAATTGCAATTGGGGCATATATCGTATATTATTATCGTGTTCTACGATTTCCAAGCCAAGTGCGCAAAGTTCGCAAGTTTAGGAAAAGCCTTAATAAAGTCGAAGCCCCAAAAGGGATCTTTATTGCGGAGCGAGAGCGTGCATTTACCCGAAAACTTAGCGACTTGATTGGAAAATATTCGGATCAATCCTCGAAAACAGGATTTATCTCCAAACTCAAAAAAGGCACGCCATCAACTGACTTAAAATAATCTCTATTTTTTTCCTAAATGTAAAATTTAAAATATCAAGGATTATATAAAAAATCCTAAGTAGTTGTTATACTAATCCAATTTAAAAATGATATAAAATGAATACGGGTAATACAAAAAGACCATCTGCATTCTTCCTCATTATTCTGCTTTTGGGAAGCTCTTTTATGATATTTTTGACGTTGACAAATAATTTATCGATAAATTCAACCGATAATCAAGTACGCCTTAGCCGAGATGTGTTCTATACGGAGCAATGGCTTCAAAATTCAGAATTTGAAACTGATGAATATTGGAATGTGTCAATTGACAGTAATAGTCCTTTGTCAGACGTTTCCGGAGTAATTTCTGATGGTAATGCGAAAATAAAAGTAATCGGAGAAGAACATGAATTAAAATATTTTGCGGATTTTACTAATGAATCAGATCAATTAGAATGGGAATTGGATACCGATCCAAAGTTTCCCTTATCGTCTGGGGGTTTAAATGCAAGTCTATTATACCCCAATAGAGGATATGAGATAAATTCTAGCGGAGCGTGCATGTCACATTATTGGGATGAATCCGCGGCTCAAATCGCAGTCGTTAATTGGAATCATACCATCAATATGGATTATGATATGTCAGATTATAATATCACATCCGCATCACTAATGGCAACATTTAATGCTTCAGTGGTAGCATCTCCTTCATGGGATGATGGTTGGGTGGATGGAACAGAAGA
>SHMW01000134.1 GCA_008080735.1 Promethearchaeota archaeon | reverse complement strand
GCAAGCGCAGGGTTTCCAGTATGGCCCATTAGAAACATCAAAGTGTTTTACCTTGCCCATATCATCAATTAAATACCGTTGCTGGCCGTATTAGACCCGACGGGGACTATGAAAAGTAACATTACGGCGGCTATTGAACCCAACGGATGGCGGTATAAAATCGTTGGGGATTTCGGAGCTACTTCACTATCAAGATACAACGAACTTTGATGCGAGAACAGAAGCTCGAATAACCACTTCGCCCCCAATGTTTTATGACCGCGTGTTAGTGGCTGGCGGTTTATTTCGGTTTTATTGGTATCCATATTTCTTCTTCCGAATTTGGGTCTTCATTTTTGTATTTTTCCCCTAAAATTTCAAAATGAGGTCTATCATCTAATGAATAATCTGATTTTGGAATCCATGTTCCAAAAATATATTGAAAAATACTCATATCGGTACTTGAACCTTTATAATCAAAAACTACATAAAGTCCTTCAGGTAATTTGAAAGTCTCCATACCATTTGGAACATTTTCAAAATCTGCAACTTCAATTGCTGCCCATTTTTCAAATTCATTGGTTGATTTAAAATCGGCAAAATGACCTGTTTTATAGATTACCATTGAAATCAAATCATTTGATATGTTATTTGATATCTCTTTTCGTTTTGGCATAAAACTTTTCCAAAGCTCTCCTGTTTTGTTGTCCGCTAAACTCATTTTAAATCGTTTGCCAATTAGCTTTTTTGTTTTTAGGTTTTCTATTCTTGGTTGCATATTATTTTGTATTATCAATTTCTATGTCATACTTGTCAAGAAGACCCGATATTCCATGAATAGAAAATTTTGCTTTCTTAATTCTGTTTGTTTCTGGGTCAATAGAATAGTTATATGAAGTACGAAAATCCACTTTTTCAATAATCGTGTTGTCAAATGTCGCTCTCTTTAAATCACAATTATCAAACAACGAACCTGTCAAATCGCATTCTGTAAAATCTGTTTCTTGCAGTTGAGTGTTTTTGAATGTTGTTTTTTTTATTTTCGTTTTGTAGAACGTACTATTGTTTAAAATACAATCTGCAAAACTGAATAAAAGTCCAAATTCGTTACAGCTATCAAAATACAAACCCAGCATTTTACAATCCCGAAATTTTGTATCTCGAAATGCAGTTTCTGTAAGTTTTACCATACTTAAATTGCATTCAATAAACTCACAATCGGTGAATTTAAAATCCGATAAGTCTATATTTGAAAAATCACAATTTATAAAACGGCAAAATTCATATTCCCCTCTTTTCAATGGGTTGTCTTGAAAATTTTGTTTTTCAAAAGTTTTTTCTTCTATGTAAATCTGTTCCATTTTCTGCTGTCTTTTGTTCGTGCGCTCCGCTTGCCACTAACGTTCCCGGGCTATGCCTTGTTTGGCAGTCCCACGTGACTGTTAAAATTTTTACTAAGGTAATAAATTCATGCGAGGTAGGACACCTCGAAACCCATCCCCCCGCCAAATAAGGTATAGGCCGTGTTGGGTACCAGTAGCCTCCGTGAGCGCGTGGGCCATCAATAC
>SHMW01000133.1 GCA_008080735.1 Promethearchaeota archaeon | reverse complement strand
AAATAAACCTTAATAACTTTTTGGATAAGAATAAACAGTACTTGATTCAACCGACAAAAATCAAAAACGATATTTCTTATTTTCGAAGAGAATCTTAAAATAGGAAAAAGAAGATAGTTATATTTATGACCAATAAAAATAACTGTGTATGGAATGATCCATATTCTTCTTTTTCCCAATTAAATATGGGTGATGCTTTTTTTAAAAATCTTTTGGTTAGAATTATTAATTCGTTTTCTAAGCCGATAAGGACCAGATACGATGGCCATGAGAGCGTCGAGTTTCCTATCGTGACATTTTTTAATGCTTTGGTGGGAAATAGCCAAAATGCGGGAACCAACATCCTCAATCGGAAATTAAAAAGTATTTTTGGAATAGAATCATCTGAACCCTCGGAGGTGGGGCGTATTATCCCCCATCCTTCCCAGATTAGGAACTATTCCACAAGATTTTCAATGGAAGAGGTAAACGAGACATTTTCAGTCTTGTCTCAAGAGATCCTTCTCCATCTGTTCGAACAAGGAGCAATTCCAAAACAAATTAAGATGGCTTTTGATTTCCACAAAGAATTATATTATGGAAAAGAAAAAACACCTTATATACATGGTATTAAACCCGAAAACGGTACATCTAAGGCGTTTATTTGGCATACGTGCTGTCTTATTCTTAAGGGGAGAGGTTTACAAATTGGGAGTATGATGGTAAAACGCGGGGATGATACAGGAGTATTTATCAAGAAGATGATTGAATTTCTTGAATCGCTCGGTTTTGTAATTGAACTGACTGCGATGGATAAGGAATACTACCAAAAGGACATTTTTAAGTATTTAGATAAAAAAGAGATTCGATACATAGTTCCCGTAAGGGAATCCAAGAAGTTACGCAAAATGAAGGAAGCTGCGTTACGAAACCCGAAAAAACGAGTCCAGACATATGCGATGAGGGATAAATATGTAAAGGGGAAGGGATATACTCATCATAAGTTCAAGGCGGCGTTTTATGGCAAAAAAGGACTTAATTTTGGGAGACTGAGAGCTCAATATCGAAAAAATAAACGCCCATTAGGCGAGATTTTAAAGGATATCTTCGTATTAGCCACTAATTCTTTAATTACCTCTCCGAGTCTCGAAAAAAAGTATTATTTTTATAAGACTCGGAAAGAATACGGTTCTCGTTGGATTATTGAAACTTCCTACAGAGATTGTAATCCCTTTCTTATGTATACTACGAGTAAGGACCCCAATGTTCGCAATCTTTATTTTATAGTGAGTCTCTTGTTGTATGACCTCTGGGTGCTTGCGAATTTACTTCTTCACAAAACGCAGTATTGGAAAGCGAAGGAACCAAAGGTCTTCTTTAAAGAAGACCTTAAGAATACTTTGGTCGTAGCGCTCGAATATTTTCTTAAGAGCGGAAAGTGGAGTAAAACATTTTGTCGGACAAAAGAAATAAAAGCAAAGAGGTGTATTCTTATTTAGTCAAGTACTGTCTATGAGAAAAAAAAAATGACGGACAATAATTTAACCAAAGAACAAGCCCAACATAAAAAAATGGGTATCGAATATTTTAATTACACATGGGGTCTTTTAGATAAGGAAGAAAGGACTCAAGAAGAAATCGATGATATGATTCACGC
>SHMW01000132.1 GCA_008080735.1 Promethearchaeota archaeon | reverse complement strand
TCACCAGTTATAATTAAATAAAAGACGTTTAAAAATATATGCTTAAACTTTAAATCATTTCTCAGGCATTACAATCCAAGCTAAAATATAGGCAATTATTCCGGGCATAATGCCTGTTGCGACTGTCGCTATAATCCATATAATTCTTACAACTGTGGGGTCAATGTCCATATATTCGCCGATTCCGCCGCAAACACCGGCGATTTTCACGTTTTTCTTTGATCGATAAAGCAGTTTTTTAGGCATATTTAAATCACCTTATTAATTGAAATAATATCTAGACTTTCGCAGTTTTCCTTATAAACCTCATTTCAAACACCTCCATTCTCTTGTTTTTGTCTTCAATCTCCACAATTTCTTGTATGAAATTGTTCATATTTTGTTCTCTAAGAAACCTGATGCATTCTCCGATGGTCATATTCAAGTTATGCTGAGCCATAAACATTTGCAGGATTGCATAAGCAAGTACGCATAATATTGTGTGACGAACAATACCTTTTTTTGAACGTATCATTGCCTTGTCAAATCCCAAATTTTGTTTAAGGTCTCTATGCAATACTTCAATTGCCCATCTTTGTTTGTAGGTTCTTAAAATCTCAACAATTGAATCATTTTTTTGAGTTGAAAATATGTGGATATGTCTGCTCCATACTTTATTTTTTTCAAAGTATTGTTCAGAAAAGACAAGAGCTCCGAGAGGAACATGTTTGAGTTTAGCAGTTTGTTTTTCTGCTTTATATAGTGTTCCGTCTATCCAGAATTTGTCTGTGAGATGAATTTGATCAGAATATTTTTTGAGGGAAACATATTTTTTCAGATGCTTTATGCATCTATTAGTCTTCACTTGGCAGATGACTCTGGAACCCTTTGTTTTTATCATCTTAATCAGGCTCTTGTCTGCATACCAGCTGTCAAAGAGAACCGTGTGAATTTGCACATGTTTTATTGTGTCAAGAAACATGTGTTTTGCCATCTCAATCTTGGAATCTGTTTCCTTTGTGTATAAAAGAGGAAACAAAGGCATTTTGTACATTCCAAAGCAAAGAAGACCTGTAAGGAATTGATGACCTTTGACATATCCCTCTGATGTATGAGATTTATGGACTTGAACTCCATATATGTTGTCTCCTTCGTGTTTACTAAGCGTGTCGTCAATGAGAAGGTAAACTTCTTGTCCCTTAGCATAGTAAGCTACCTTTTTCAAATATCTCTCTTTGAGTACATCCTCTTTCAATCTACCTTCTGAAAGAATACGTGCAATTGCACTATGATGATTCTCCTCAAGAGATGCTTCACTTATTTGTTTGATAGTCTTTTTTTCGACCGCTATAAGACCATTGATATAATGCTGGATATGCCGAAAACCGCTATTTGTGCAACAAATTTTCAAAAAGTTTAAGTGTTGAACCAATTCCCTTATTTCTGGTAGTATTTGTTTCATCTCTTAGCAGAACTATGAGACAAATACTACTACTTCATTTTTTCTATTTATAAGTAAAATTCAGAAAGTCAAGATGATATGAAATTTTTAAAACAATGACGCGGCCGCGTCCGGAGAAGAAAAATCTCTTGCAAAGTGAGGGGTTTTTCTTTCAGGAGTAGGATTTTGCAATAGTCATTCAAAGGTGTTTTCGTATATTTTCATAACCCTCCGCGCCTTAAATGCCGTTTTTTGTGCAAAGGGCAAAGGCGGCAGGCCAAATAAAGCTGATTATTTATCCGTGCAAAGCGGGGAGTTTTGATCAGCGAAGCAAGATAAGAAAATTTCAGATTATTTCTGACAATGACTAAAACAA
>SHMW01000131.1 GCA_008080735.1 Promethearchaeota archaeon | reverse complement strand
ATCTAAAAATCTTAAAATAAATTTAAAAATCTAAAAATCTTAAAATAAATTTAAAAATCTAAAAATCTTAAAATAAAGAATCTAATTATCTCTAAATACTTTAAAACCTTTATATCCGTTTCATCCGTCTTGTAAAGAAGAAGAAGAAGATCAAAATCAAAATATACTTTCCCACTAATGAATTACCAATTTATTCTTAAGGGATCTATTGAGAAATAAGAAGAAAGAACTTTTATTCTAAATCTTACTCTTCAAAAAAGATGTCGGTATTTTCCTTGAAGATGCTGACGATTTTGAGTTTCTCTTGAACAGATAAGATATCCTCATCGTTTAAGGTCTCAAAATCTTTCTTTTCGAACTCCAAAAGGCATTTCATACAGTCAAACCGCTCCCCGTAATCGTAAATCTCGGTGGATTTACATCTGGGACAATGGTATTTCTTTCTTTCTTTTTTATCCTTTTTGCCGGGGCTCAAATCTGTATTGGACTTCATAAATGCGCAGCACAACGCAAAAATAAATAAGAATCTATAAGTGATGGGTAAGATATTTAGCATTATAAGACTTCCCTTTTCACACCATAATCGGGTTACTATCTTTTGGTAGTCTAAGTATATAAACAAAAAGGAAGATCCTATTTTCTTCTTTTTTCTTTTAAATAGAAAGGGATTCAAAAACTAGCAATAAAAATCAGTAAACTAAGAAAAGAAAAAGAAAAAACAAAACAAAAAATGAGTTCTATAGATATTATTCCGGATCATAGGATTTCCTATGAATGGAGTTTGAGAAGGATGCTTCTTTTCATTGGTCTCTATCAATTCGTGGCGTTTGTAGCGGGGATCGTCTATAATGGATTTACATACGGAGGGATAATAACCCATTTTACACTATATCAAAATTGGATGGCGGATCTTTTTGTTATGGTCGCGTTGCTTTTACTCGGATGGAATTTTGAAGACTATGAGCAAGAAAAGTTTACCTTACAGATCAATTCCTCGTTTGCGTCACTTGTGGGCTATATTTTTCTGAATGGGTACTTGGTGTATCTATACTTCCGTATATTTTTCTCATTCCCTTTCTCGGACATCGCGAATTTCTTGATTTTTCCCTTCATAATTGGCGTTTCCCTTTTTCAGGGGGTGGATCTTGCTCTGTTTGTCCGATATAATAGGAAATATCTGAAAGCCAAAAATACGTATAAACGCATCTTAGATACCGTTGGTTCCCTCCTATTTGGCGTGGATCTCATACTCTTAGGATTCTTCTTCTCGGGCTTGTTAAGAGGAGAATCGTTCTCAATTATGAATCTGAGTATTTTGGATTATCTTATCTTGGGAATGACGATAAATCTACTTGCCGCTTTTTGCTTCTACAAGTCGTCTCGGGTCGAAAGCAGATTTCGATATAGCGTGGACCGAACCCTTTTTGATAGTTCTTTACCTGTTATCGAAGAATTTTCTGAGTATCAGATCATTGTGGTCCCCTTATATCTCGTCTCTCAATTATAACAAAAGAGTTATAATTTAAGGGATTTGAAGAGTTTATATAAGGATAATTCTATCGTTTCGGTAAGCGAATTCGTAAGTTCCTCTAATGCTTCTGCGGTAATATACTGAGAAATAAGCTACGATTCATGCGAACGCTTTTGGCATATGAAAATCTGCGCCTTCGAGAGATGAACCTGCCGAATACTGAGGATGCATCCATCCCTCAGATCCTCACGCCGAGTTTTAATCCCGATTTTCATCCCGATAAATTGCCAAAATTATACAAAAAGTTATTTAAGGACAAATTCCCCGACCTTTTAACCGAATTCGGCGACGATTTCTATAAGCATTTAATAAACCGAGTCATTAATTTAGATGATCTTGACTGAGAGTAATTCTTTTCTTAATAAAAGGTGCCTTTAGATGCCAAATGAAGGCACCGAAAAATATTTAACTTTAAATTGGTTCCTAAAAAATAAGGAGTGAGAAAACATGAAAAAAGACGGGAAAAAAGTTCATG
>SHMW01000130.1 GCA_008080735.1 Promethearchaeota archaeon | reverse complement strand
AAACTATTAAATAATCGTATTTTAAATTCAACTTTCTAGCAATATATATCGGGATATGTTTAAAGATACTTTTACCGTAAGCAAGAGAATAAGTTCTCGGAAAGTCCCTAGAATATTCTCATATGTAGATTTATTTAATACAAGAATTTTAGCGTATGTACTGTTCTTTTCCGTACCCTTTTTGATGGGATTTGCGACATTCTTATATAGATTAATTTTCGTTGGAAGAGTCGAATTTTTCCGATTTCTTCAGATTTTCCTTATCTTTTTTATCACCTCCGTTTCTGGGACTTTCGGTGCATTATTATATTCAAAAAAAGCACCGATTCTAAAAATTCCTCCAAAAGGATGGGCAGTGCAATTAAATACATTAATAACCTTTATAATAGGAGGATCTTATTTATTTGGTGGGTTTGTCGCAGAGATTTACAAGAATGAATCCTTTACAGAAGTATTTTTCATCTTAGGAACTATCATTGCATATATAATTTCCTTTGTTATGTATTTTTCTTTTACCACTGTCGGAAGACCTGGATATATTTTGCTATCTTTAACACAACCCGTGGTGGGAATAATATTTTATAGCTTTTATACAGAACAAGTTTCAATTATCTTTTTTATTAAGGCTATGATTTTCTTCTGTACATGTGCCTTTGTTTTTGCAATACCTTATGCAAAAAAGATTTTCAGCGTCAATAGAATATACAAAAAGGCTACAGGGTTAGGAGGATATGAATTCATTCGGGCTTTTATCCTTTCCATGATGACCGAAGGAAATGACGAACGGATAGAGCAACTTTTTGATCGGGTAGGTGTTAAATCGGATATTAAAATTCAATATTTACTAATTAGAAATTCCGATTCGAAACAATTAAAAGGTATTTTCATCCTTCCATTTACTCACTTTGGACCGTTTAAAACATGTGGATCTTCGGATTTACCTGAACAAATTTATCAAACTTTAGGATTATATCCAGGATTAACTGTGTATCATACTACAAACGATCATACTCAAAACTTAACCACTCAACATGAAGTAAATCGGTTAGTGCAAAGAATGAAAGCAGATATCGAAAAAGTCATGGAAAATCCTTCAAAAGAATGGATAAATGAAATAAAAGGCTTTTCAAGAAATATCTCAAAAACAGCAAAGGTTTTAGGTACATTAGTTGACGATGTTCCAGTTCTTTTCCTAACAAGACACCCCTTACCATCAGACGATATTAAAGAGGAAGTGGGGGAGAAAATTCGGGAAGGAGCTAATTTCTTGGGTTTCAAAGATATTATGATTATCGATTCGCATAATAGTATAATAGAAGATGAGATCTTAATAGAGCCCGACAGTCCAGAAGCTAGAGACCTTATAAAAGCGTCGAGAAATTATTTGAGAGAATACACTAAAGGAGAAAAGTCACAGTTTTTGTATGGGGTAGCAAGAGACCCTATGAGAGAGTTTTCCGAGCGCCAAGGAATTGGAATAGGCGGGATGGTAGTACATCTTTTTAAGGACATAAAAACAGGACAAAAGACCGCTTTAATCCATTTTGATGCGAATAATGCTTATGTTAATATCAGATCTTACATTTTAAATACACTCCAGAACTTGGGAATTGAAAGAGGAGAAATCACCACCTCAGATAGCCATACTGTAGCTCGACAGTTTACCAGTCGGGGATATTCCCCTCTTGGAGACCGTATTAAGCTAAATATCATCCTTGAAAAACTAAGGAAGTTAATTAAAAGAGCTGAGAGAGATTTAGAACCCGCTGAATTTTATTACATGGATAGTATTATCAAAGACACTAAAATTTGGGGTGAACCGAAATATTTTGATGTCATCATGGATACCTTAGAAGAATGTATTAGAGTATCCCAAAGGCTGTTAACATTCAGTTTGATTATTCCAACCTTCTTTTCTCTGATATTGCTCTTGTTCTATTATAATATTCCAATTTTCTAAGGTTTTATTATAATTAGAGCTTTTAATATAATTTTGATTATTACATTTCAATGGTCTCTAAGTTTAGCACTTTTCT
>SHMW01000129.1 GCA_008080735.1 Promethearchaeota archaeon | reverse complement strand
AATCATTCTTCCTAAAATGAGAATAGCATCCGTATGTCAATAGAAAGTAGACCTTTTGTTGAGAAATATCGCCCTAGAAGGCTAAATGAAGTTGTAAACCAGACTGGAATAATTAAACGATTAAAACAGTTTCTAAAAGATGAATCAATGCCACATCTTATTTTTGCGGGACCCGCGGGTACAGGAAAAACAACCTCTGCACTTGCGATGGTAAGGGAATTATATGGCTCTAAGATGGCGGTCAATGAAACTTATTTAGAATTAAATGCTAGCGACGCCCGCGGAATTGATGTGATAAGGACATATATTAAAGATTTTGCGAAAGCACGTCCTCCAGAAGATATTCCATTTAAAATCCTCATTTTAGATGAAGCAGATAATATGACATCTCCTGCTCAACAAGCGTTAAGAAGGACGATGGAAAAATATACACGAAATTGTAGAATGATTTTAATCTGCAATTATTCCAATAAAATTATCCCACCGATTCAATCTAGATGTGTGGTGTTTCGATTTTCATCTCTCTCTAACGATGATATTAAAGAACGAGTAAAAATGATTGCCCAGAAGGAGGATATTGAAATAAGTCCAGATGGACTTAATGCACTTACTGATGTTTCCCGTGGTGATTTAAGAAGGGCAATTAATTATTTACAATCTTGTGGGACCATTTCCCAAAATATTAATGAGGATATCGTATTCCGAGTAGCTGGAGAGGTTCCCCCTGAGAAAATTAAAGAGATTTTGAAAACTGCTTTGGAAGGCCAATTATCGTTGTCTATAAAACGCTTGGACGACTTGAAGAAAGAATATGGTTTATCAGGAAGAAACATAATCAGAAATCTCCATCGCGATATGTATGGTTTATCTATTCCCGAAGAAATGAAAATAGAACTATCAAAAATTCTTGCTGAATTTGAATATCGCCTCAGCCAAGGCGGAACGGAAGAGATTCAGCTACAAGCACTCCTAGCTAAAATCGTCCTGCTGCAGACAGCTGAATAATTTGTATTGTAGCCAATTTTTTTGTTTTTCTAGGAAAAAATATTTCTTCATACGTTCTACTGATTTCTCATCAGTTTGAAACCTCACCTGAGAATCATAATTAATTTCCCATAAAATCAAACCCTCTGGGTTTGCGGGTTGATGAGATACAAATTTGGATGCATCGAAGAGATTAAGAAAATCATCATAACTTATTACTTTCTTTCCTATTTCAAGCAATTTCTGTACCATCCGTCGAATTTGCTGCCTCAAAAATGCTTGGCTTATGAAATCAATTATAATCATATCATCTATAACATGGACTACTACTTTTTCTAGTGATCTTTCCGTATTTTCTATAGAATTATCTCTTTTTGAAAAGTTTTGAAAATCATGGGTCCCTTCGAGTTGAGCAGAGGCTTTTTTAAATAGTTTGAGATTAAAATCATATTTTTGCCTTAAATGACTCAATCTTACTGGGATTATATATCTATAATGACGAGAAAGGGCGTCAAATCGTGGGGAATAATCTAAAGGAACCTTAGAATATGCCCATACTCCAATTTCTTCGGGTAAAAATGAATTAATTTCCATAAGGATCGGTGTTTTATTGGGTATAAACGAAAACACTGCTCCGCGAGCTGACACATATCTATCCGTCCTACTGGCAAATTCAAACTCAGCACCTTTCACCTTATTAAGGTATTTTCGCTCTCTGAGGGTATCAATTACGGTATTTTCGATAGTCAGCACATCATCTTGTCTCTGAGAACCATAATATCTTTCTTTAGCAATATAATAAAGCTTAAAGAAATATTTGCTTTTCGATAGCATAGCTATTTAAAAAAGTTATTAGAAATCAAAAATCTTTTCTTTTAACTCTAAAAAGCTTCTTAGTTCAGTTCAAATCTCCTAAACACCCTCCCTATCCCCATCTATATAAAATATTTAGATTATGTAATATTCCTATTTAAACACCTTATAGATATCGGGAAAAAACAAAATTTTAAATCTAAATTTCATTAAGATTTTTAATAGCGTTTTAATTAATTCATTATATCTCATATGTCTAAGGTTTATCGATCTTTACAAAATTTCCGCGACCGAGTCAGCGCTA
>SHMW01000128.1 GCA_008080735.1 Promethearchaeota archaeon | reverse complement strand
AATTGAACAATATTAGAATTAGTTAATAAAAATTGAAAGATCAAGTGAATTTATCATGAACGACTCTCAAAATACTGATGAACACGAGTTAGAAAAGATTCGAATGAAAAAAATGCAAGCTCTTATGGAACAGAAAAGGCGGCAAGAAAATGCCCAAAAACAGACCGTATCTGTCCAAGATAAAGTTGATTTTGTGCTTAAAGTAGTATTAGAACCTGATGCATATCAGCATTTGAAACACTTACAGCAGAATGAACCCAACGTGTACCAATATATTTTTAATGAATTAGTAGGCCAAGAAGTCGTTCAAAATATAGATTATCTGATAGCAATCATCCAGAGGCAAGGAGGAGTCCCTCGCAGAATTCCTCGCGACGTAATTGTGTATTTGGAGAGGAAGGCAAAGGGTATTAAAAGTCAGATCCGAGTGAAACGAGGCGATGAGGTTATGGACTTGGGATCTTATCTGAAGAAAGAATAACTACAATTTTTTACGTCCATAAAAAAGTTCTTATATAACGCATACTAATTTCTATTTTTAAATTTTAAAAATTAATAATTAATAATATCGAAAATAAAAATGATGGAAATGAAGGACTTCATCACTACTCAAGATTGGCAAAAGTCGAAATTAGACAAATTGTTAGAAATTGCAGAGGATATGAAAAAAAATCCGTTAAAATACAAAAATTCATTGGATGGCAAATCTATATGTATGTTCTTTTATAATCCATCAACGCGCACTCGTAATTCAACGCAAGTGGCAGCATATCAACTCGGAATGCATCCTACATTCAATAGCATCAAGGACTCATGGATAGGATATCAATCCGAATCCATTAAGGATACATCTGTCGTACTGGCACGATATTACGACGCAATTGGTATCCGAATATTTCCCAACGCCGTTAATTATATATACAAAGAGGGAAATCGAATTCTCCGTGAATTTGCACGATGGTCAGATGTTCCTATTGTCAACTTTGAAGATGACCAATATCACCCCCTCCAAGCACTTACTGATATATTTACCATTAAGGAGAAAAAGCACCAAGTTGAGGGAAAAAAGATCGTAATCAGTTGGGCGTATCATCCAAAACCATTGCCCTATAGTGTACCGAATTCAATTTTACTGATGAGCACTAGATATGGAATGGACGTCACATTAGCACATCCTGAACACTATGACCTAGACGATGATATTATCAATGTAGCAAAAAAAAATACTAAAGATTCTGGTGGCTCATTTCAAATATCTAATAATATTAAAGATGCATATTCTGATGCTGATGTGGTGTATATAAAAAGTTGGGGTGCGAAGAAACATTACGGAGATGCTAAAAAAGAAAAGAAATTGCGTTTACCTTATAGAGATAACTGGCGGATAAAAGCAGAATATCTGGATTACACAAGACCCGACTCATTATTTATGCATTGTTTACCCATCCGTAGAAATGTGGTTGCAGATGATGATGCGATTGATGGCTCTCATTCGGTTGTATATGATCAAGCAGAAAATAGATTATATACCGTAAAAGCTCTTCTTTATGAATTATTAAAAGAATGAAATCAGTTTAGCTATATTGAAACTTTTCTAAAACATGGATGCACATTATGGACTATTGTTCTCGTCCAGAGATAATTGCGTTTACTTCATACTCTCCAGAATCTAATTTTTTCCCTTCGATACTTGAAAATTGAAATGCGAAGGGTCTCCCAAATATTTCTTGAACCATAGGACCAAAAGAACTCACCGTGAAAATAATGATACGTTTCATAGTACTTTCGGCGACCTCATCAATATTTTTATCGTTTTCTGTATGTAATTTTAAATCTTCTATAATAGTTTTTATTGCCTCTATTTCGCGAGGTTTGAATACATAGGTAAATTCTAATTTTATGTCTACAGGAGTGGGAGTTTCAATTGAATCAATATTAAAACCTCGTTTTCTGAAGGGAAATAAGGTATTGAAATAGAAGTAGAAAAATTCTTCATGATGGTCTTTTAGAAAATGGGAGATGTTTGCTTGCCTTTCATACTCTGGCCATTGTTCTTTCATCATCTCGAGCAAGCGTGGGTAGTTTTTATATTTGCGTTCCGCTTCTTCGATGAGTGAGTTTTGGAGCTGGCTTTTCATCGGTTTAAACTCGCTTTCTTTCCCCACCCTTTCTACGAAATTTTTGAACCTGATAGACATAATCTAACTGAAATAGTTATAAAAAAACTTAGTATTTTCCCTATTTATTTAATAGTATTATTTTAATAATATAATTTCTCTTATTTAATATTTTCAACAAAGAGCAAAAAATAATTACTTGGATATGTTATATTGAATATGAATA
>SHMW01000127.1 GCA_008080735.1 Promethearchaeota archaeon | reverse complement strand
CTTTAACCGGAGAAGCGAAATATCTTATTACAGGAAATACATCTCATTACCCAAAACTGAAATTAATAAAAACACCAGCGGAATTTTTAAAAATATTATTAAAATAATAAATATTCTGAATGGGCAGGTATAACAATACAATTGAACTTGATGCCGTCTTTTGTCATGGTTCCTGCTAAAGACGCTCACTAATCGTTCGCTCAGGAACCACGCCAAATCCTTCCGCTGCGCTCCAGGATCGAGGGCGCAAGTTAATTGGTCGTTATACAGCACCTTGGTAAAATAAAACAGTACGTAGTAAAAATATTATAAATTACGTAAAACCTATTGAATTTTACGTAAAGAACTTATACTATTATACGTGGAGGTTATAATGAATAAAAAGCTTACCTTAAATATAGATGATTCTCTGATCGATTTTGCTCATGATTATTCTAAGAAAACTAAGCAATCAATTTCTGCTCTTTTTGAAAAATTCCTTTCTAATCTAAAAAAAAGAAATGAACCGGAAGATTTTTCAAGAGAAACAGTGGAACTTTACGGCTTGTTTGAAAAAGAACCCTTACCTGATAAAAAAGAAATGAGAAAAAAGGTACATGAAGAAAATATTACTTGATTTAAATATAATCCTGGATTTCTTAAACAAACGTCATGATCATGTCTCTGCTGCGAAAGTTTTTGACTTATGTATAAAAAAGAATTTAAAAGGCCATATGTGTTCCCATGAAATAACAACGCTATCCTATTTTTTGGGAAAAGAGCACTATTCACAACAAAAGTTTAAGAAAACTTTACTCAACATATTGGATAATTTTACAATAATTTCCGCAATCGAATCCGTATTCAGGAAAGCTTTAGATTCAAAAATAGATGACTTTGAAGACGCTGTGATTGAAGAATCAGCATACAAAGAAAAATTAGAATGCATAATAACAAGAAATTTAGATGATTTTAAAAAATCAAAAGTTCCTGCATATACTGCTGGCGAATTCCTCGCTTTGATTGGTGTAGATCTTAGTGGGGGTGCTGTATAACAATTCAATTGGAGCAGACGCCGTCTTTTTCACAGCTCTTGCTTAGCCTTTAACCGTTTTCGATTTTACACTACTCCAAAACTTGCAAGAGCTGCGCCAATCCCTCCGCTAACGCTCCGGGCCAGTTCCCTGCGCCAAATCCTTCCGCTTCGCTCCAGGAACGAGGGCGCAAGTTAATTGGTCGTTATGTCGCCTTAAGAAATGCATATAATATGACTTGACTATGCATATATTTTCTCATATAATATAATATGAAAGGAGAATAATATGAGAACTACATTAGATCTTCCTGAAGATTTAATAGATCAGGCCATGAATATCACTCATTCAAAAACAAAAACAGAACTAATTAAAATGGCCTTAGAAAATATTATTAACCAGGAAAAACGAAACAAGCTGCTTAAATATCATGGAAAAATCAATATTGATATTGACCTCAATGCATTAAGAAACAGATGAATAAAGTTCTTGTAGATACATCTATCTGGATTGAATATTTTAAGTCAACAAAGAAGCATACCGCTTTAGATACATTAATTACTGAAAATCAAATTTGTATAAATTATTTAATACTCACTGAACTACTGCCATTTCTACATCTTAAAAAGGAATATGAACTTATAGAATCATTAAAATCAATTGAAATAATAAAGATAAATATAAATTGGGATTTGATACAACAGATGCAAATACAGAATTTCAGAAATGGAATCAATAAAGTAGGAATACCTGATCTGATAATACTTCAAAATGTAATTGATAATGATCTAATTCTATATTCAATGGATAAACATTTTAAATTGATGAATGAGATTTTTGATTTTCAGATATTTGATATAGATAAGAAGTCGACATAACAACCACTTGGAGCAGATTTAGTGGTATTGATAAAAAAACATAGTTGTTAAATCGGCAAACCAGGAATAAAATAGAACAAGATCTGCTTTGCTGGCTTAAACCGCCCGGCAGCTCACCTCTGTGTTATAAACACTTGACATTGGAATGCATTCCAAATATAATCAGGATATATAGGAATATATTCAAGTGATACAGAATTTTATTACTATTTATAAAAGACTGCTCCAAAGTATCAAATATGATACTTACAGATACATTTATCAAGAATTTAATATTAAAAACAAACTTACGGGCCTTATCGGCCCAAGAGGCACCGGAAAAACTACATTATTATTACAATATATAAATGAAAAAATTGATAATAAAGATCAATGCATTTATGTTACTCTCGATCACATCTATTTCGCTAATACATTATTGACAGATTTTGTAAATGAATTATATGAAGTATATGTCATTAAAATATTTTTCTTCGACGAAATTCACAAATATCCAAACTGGAATCAAGAACTTAAAAATATTTATGATTCGTATCCGGATATTAAAATAGTATTTTCCGGGAGCTCTAGCATTGATTTAATTAAAGGTAGTTATGA
>SHMW01000126.1 GCA_008080735.1 Promethearchaeota archaeon | reverse complement strand
TATGTTTCTTGATTATAACCAACACCCGTTATCCATACCGGTTTATCTGTGATTTTTAGTGCTTAACGTTCTGGGGCTAATAATAATGCGGCAACTCCATCACATGGTTCTCCAACCATTAATTCTGTCACCGGATCTGAATAGATCTCCGATTCCAAAATTTGGTTTACCGTAATATCAGGATTCTGGGCTTCTTCTAACGCTAATGGATTTTTTGCAGCATTTTGGTGATTCTTTACGGCAGTTTGTGCGATAGCTTCAGTTTCTATGCCATATTCATTCATATAAGCTCTCATTTGGAAGCCGCTTGCTGTGATATCATTCACATAGGTATTTGGTCGTTCCCAGGTGGGATCTGTTTCATACAATCGTGCGGTATGATAAGGATAGCAAGAAGGCATACTGCCGCCCCAGATCACCGCAAGTTTATGATTTCCAGATAAGATTCGCATTAAACCATATAACATCGCATGGGCTCCGTCCATCTCTACTTTACTCTCATCGACAAGGTATCCTCCACCTACTTCAACGGTAAAACAGTTTGAGATAGTCCTGCCGTCATAATAATCATTAGTTGCAGAAATTACCGTCGTGATATCCTTCTTCTTAAGGCCCGCGTTATCAATTGCACCTCTGACTGCCTCGAAAATCATCTCATAACGTCCATAATTCGCATCTTTAAACAACTTAGTATAATAATATCCAACTATTCCTACTTTTTCCATCTTTTTAATATCACCTCACGCTCTAATGAAACCTTCTATATCAGAAGGCTCTCCTTTTGGTTGTTCTGTCCATTTAATTTTCACTTTCATTCCTATTTCAATCTCTTCGGGGGCTATGTCGAGAGGATATACAATGCCAGTATTACTTCCGTCGATATTTACTATGCCTATGAGTTGAAAACTTTTTGATTTGCGTGTTCTTCTGTCGCTTACCTTATATTGGGTCTTTGTAAAGTTCATGAGTGTTCCTTGATCGGTTAGTTCAACCCAGTTTTGGTCTAAGGGGATTTTAATCTTACATTTCCCGCAGATTTTTCGAGGAGGGACAAACACATCACCACATTCAGGGCATTTGTTAGCAACAATCTTATTTTGTTCTAAACCATCATAAAATTTATCCATGTAAAGCCCTACCCAAAAATTGAAATCTGCCTTGACTAATCCTCGGGTTTTTTCTATAATTTTTTCGCTCATTTTGTTTTCAGCATTTAGATCGTTTTTTAGATTTTTATTAATTTTGATATTGTTATTGATATTATATAATTTGATTCTGTTCCTATTTAATATTTTTCGATTTCATAATGAATTCTTGATTCTTTGTAATTTGGGTTTGGACTTAAGTGAGGGTGTGAATAATAATTCTATTTAAAAAAAGATTAAATAGGATTTCTTTTATTAAATCCTTGTAGTTATCAAAATTAAAATTAATTTGCATTAAGGGGAAAATTTTGCTTATTCGTGAATTTGGAATAATAATCGAAGGTGTTCCTATAATTTGTATTAATTACCATAAAACAGGAGAACGAGAAGTTGATTTTGCGTGTAAAGGAGCTGTGATTTCCAGCATCATGAAATTTGCGGAAAATGTAATTGAACCAGTTGAGTCCTTTGAGAGTAATAAGTATCATATATTATTTAAAAGAGATAAAATAAGAACAAAAAGTAACAAAAAAGCCCAAATGATTATTTATACGGTTTTAGATAAGAAAGAAGATTTTTCAAAGAAACTAAAGAAGAAAATTATAGGGAAAATGGATAACATTTTAAATGAATTTATGAGTCAATATAGTGGATATGATTATTCTGAAACATCCCAATTTGCAGGATTTGTTAATGTAATAGATCACCACATTGGTTCATCTACAAAAACGCTTGATGATAAAGTCTCCTCTATCTTTTTTGACTAAAATTTATTTTAATTCAGGAATAAATTAATTATTTCAAAGTGATTTGGGAAAAAACCAAAGGGCACATATGCTGGGAAACGCAGGTTCACTCAAAACGGGGTAAAGCATAAAGGACTGTTCCGATCACGGCACGGCAAAGTCGTTCACGGAGATATCAACGGTGCGGCGAATATCGGCAGAAAACAACATCCAGAATTATTTTCCCATAAAGCCATCGCCTACAATTTAAACTTGGTTTCCAATCCTCGCAAACGCCTAAGCGATCAAGCAAGGCAAAAGGTTACCAAATTCCTCACCGCCCCCCCGATCAAATTCTCCCCCTCAAACGGACACCCCACAAAAGAGTTAAAAAGGAAAGAAAGGGTAAACAAAAGTAAAATCAGACCGCAGAAATACCAAATGAGTCCCAAAAGTTTTTTAGCAATGACTCAAACTGCCTATGTGTAGTAGTACTGCCTAATACCGATTCACGCAAGTGTTGAGGTCAAAAGAGATGTGCACTCCAAATGCATTAACAGAATTACTTTAACTGTTTTAATACGTGTTTAAGTATAGGCTCATTCATCTCGGTACAAGAAATATTTTCC
>SHMW01000125.1 GCA_008080735.1 Promethearchaeota archaeon | reverse complement strand
TGTTTATACGCTCCCTTATGACAATTGACGCATAAATAGCATCCCGAGTCTTCCTCAAATACGAGATCCTCCTCTTTGTTGCTACACCACCCGCAACTGATTGGGTGTTTACTCTTAGCGATGTTTAACTGCTCCTTTTTATGTAAGTAGTAATGTCTTCTTCTTAAACCAGATTCGCGGCTGATTTTTCCTTGTTTTTCCAATCCATAAATCCTATCCCATTCATCTATCAGTCTTCTCTGCTCATTTTTAAACCAAGCATAAAGGAGTTTTCGGAATTCGGCGCGAATCCTCCGTAACCTTGGATTTTTCAGCCACCTGAGCTTGGTTTTGGGGATATGGCGCCAATTATAATCGTCTTTTCTTCTTATTTGGAGCGGACTCATTATTTCTAAATTATAATATGTAAATGAAAAATAAAAATTTTGCCCTTTCAGATTGGGAAATATCTTGGATTGTATGCACGGTCTTGGTCTTGACGACCTCGAATTTAGTATTTTAAAAAATACTAAATAATTAAAATTCATATTATTCTATATTAGATTTGAGTGGTTTAAAATAAATTGATTGATTCCGTTAATGATTATTTTAACGATGTTAAGTTTTTTTCATTAGAATTGAATCAAGAAATATTAGAAAAACTGGATTTGGAGCACCTTTTCCTTGAAATAAACTCAATTCAAGAAAGATACTCTAAAAAGTATAAGAGGGAGTTAACAAAGAAATCAAGACTATCAAAAATTATTTTAAAAATTGTTAAGGATCTCTAAAAAAGAGTCTAGCTCCCCTCTTGTAAAAAATTTCGTATGATATAATTCATCTATTTCGATTCCTCATCCTATTGGAAATAGGATTCTATTTTAAGAACTTTATGATTGATTTAATATATATCTCTTAATAATCAATTCTATTAATAATTCAAATGCTTTATCTACATTTAGATTTGATTTTGCAGAAGTCTCTATGTAGTGGCAATTATAGAGATTTTTTATTTTTTTAGCCACATCTTCCTTCACTTCTCTATGTTCATCTTTATCAATCTTATTTCCTACAATTATAAATGGTATATCTCCGCTATTTCTTTTTATTTGATTTATCCAAAATTCTAAATTTTTAAATGAATCTTTTTCAGTTATATCAAATATTATCATGGCTCCATTCGCTCCAACAAAGTAATATTCAGTCAAAAATATTTTGTCGATTTGACCTCCCAAGTCCCACCAATAAACACTAAGATTCTCGATTTCTGGATGGCTTTCAATCCTCATTCCTTTAACAAGAAAGTTGGCTCCAATGGTGGGATTATATTGTTTTGGAAATATATTATCTATATATCTTGAAAGTAGACTGGTTTTTCCAACTGTAGGGTTACCTAATAAAATTGCTTTTGCTTTTAGGTCCATAAATACACCTTAAAATTCTTTTTCCATAAACTCATTACTTGTTTATCCCCTTTGACTTTGGTATATGATTATATTAATCTTTTACATTTAAATATTATTTATTTATCATGTGACTAATCAGTTATTACTGAGAAGTTTGTGTTATAATCATTGTTCTGGAGGTTTTTCTTTGGTAGTGAGTTTCATTTCTTTACATTCTGAGCTAATAAAATGTTTAAATAAATGTTCGTAGCCGAGGATTTGTTTATCTATACCATTTTCCAGCCAAATTCCCGAGGTATACTCTGGTGCTTCCTTCACTTGATCTAATGTGGTCAATAAGAAGTCGTTATCAGCAATAAGCAAACCAAAGGGTATTACACTGTCCCCCTCAATCGCATGAAGTTGTACTCCAATCTTAAGCAATTTTTTAATTTCTTCTTTCAGATTTTCAGAATATTTTAAGGCGAGAATTATGTTTATATTTTCAGTTGAGAATTTTTTGTTCCAAATCTCTTTTAGAATCCATTCATAGCCACCTAATTCTTCCATCAAAAGGTCTGGAGTAATAATGAAAAAGATTCGGTCGTCCGATTCATCGATTAACCCCTTCATTTTTTTTCTAATTTTGTCCTTAGAATTGATGGCCCAGACTCTCGGTTCTGGCTGCTCTTCTTCCACCTCTAGTTCCTTAATCGCGTCTTCAAGAAGCAGAGTTTCTTCAATTTTTTCTTTATATCCCTCTCGTATCGTTTTGAAGATTCGGTCGATCGGAATGACCATATAGTTCGCTCCTCGTTTCACCGGTTCTTTACGTATATATCCTTTTTCCATCAGACGATTTAACGAATCATAGACCCGTGCCCGATCTACATCGCTATGGCGTGCGATATCTGCGGGAGATAATACTTTATATTTCGCTAAGGTGAGAAACACCTTCGAATCATTTTTCGTAAATCCAAGCTCTTGCAAGGCTTGCTCGATATCAGATTCGTCAATATCCTTTAGAGGTTTGCTATTAGTAATCAGAAGTTATATCACTTTATTAGTCTTTATTTAACTTATCTTGGATATTATATTTTAATATTCTTTTTCCAAAAAATTTATTCATTCGATATAATGGGTGCTCGACAATAAATACGCTTCAATAACTCTTATGATAGTGGACTAATAAAAATATTTGTCTCTTAAATTATAAATTTGTAAAAAACTATATTCTTCATCATTATCTCGAGTAAGGGTATAATGGTAGGAGATAGGCGTCGCACGTTTTTTGGGTAATATTTTTCATTTTAACCGAAATTCAATTCAATTGCGTAGTAAAAAACTTAATGTAAACGAGTAAAAGATGTATTTTTCTGGCTATAATTTCTGTTTTATTAAAAAATTAATAACTTTAGTCACAGAGGAGTGTAGAATCGGTGATATATGCAGAATATTAGTCAAAGTGTAATATATAAAAATAAAGAACGCTATTAGAGATGTTATAGATTCTAAAATTTTACTTTTCATTAGTATTTTGTCGGTCAAAAATATATGAAGACAATTTTTCAATTATCCAAAACATCTACTTAGATTCATAAAAATATCAATCCGAATCATAACATTTATATAATAGAAATGTGTAGTTATTATTAAGAAATTAATTTAAAATAACAAATTCTTAAAAAATAATTAGTGGAGGAATAAAATTATGGCTAAAAAAACAGAAAGCTATATTGCAAAAGCCCCGATCCGGCGCCTCATGAAACGTGAAGGTGCGGATTTGGTAAGTGCTGACTCTCTTGATAAGCTAATCGATTTCTTAGAGAAAAGCGCTGCAAAAGCGACGAAGGAAGCAATCAAGATAACTAAAGCAGATAAAAGAAAAAGAATCACTGCAGAAGATATTAGAGAAGCAACAAGAGATTGGTATTAAGCCAGATTTCCTTTTTTCTTTTTTTATTTTTCTCTTTTTCGATTAAAACCTATTACTAAAATTACTAACATCCTATAATTTGCTCTTTAAAATAAAAAATTCGTTAT
>SHMW01000124.1 GCA_008080735.1 Promethearchaeota archaeon | reverse complement strand
GAATTAAATCCTTATTTTTGCTTATGACCTTTTTAGACTGAGCTCAATATTGATAAAGCAAAATATGTGAATGACCCAGAATTATTCAAGAAACTTGACGAATTGATTTGGGAATTTAGGACTAAATACAAAAAGACATATTATCGATTGTTATCATTTTGGGACAAAACTGATAAGACAGAGACACTAGTAGTTGCAACTCATGGGATTATCAAAAAGACTGATAAAATCCCAAAAGCCGAGATTGAAAAAGCGAAAGCGATAATGAAACAGTATTTTGAGCAAAAATCTAAAAAATGACAGTCATGGAAAATACAAAATTGAGGATTTACACATTAGATGAGGCAAAAGACAAACATTTGGGTAAAGTCGGTACTGATAAAAGAGATAAATATGAGTACGAATTACGACTTGATTTGCTTGGAGAAATGATTAAACAGACACGAAAAGAGAGACAATTAACTCAATCTCAATTAGGAGAACTGATTGGAGTACAAAAATCCCAAATATCACGGATTGAGAGAAACGCTAAAAACGTGACGATTGAGACAATATTGAAAGTTTTCCGCGCATTGAAAGCAAAAGTCAATTTTAATGTGGAATTATTGGACGAAGAATTCAAGATAGCATAATCTACGGTTGCTAACACGGCCTCATACCTTATTTGGCAGGGAGATGGGTTTCGGGGGAAACTACCTCACTCCAGTTTTCTACCCCGGTGGATAGGATCTCACTCACGTGGGATAGCCAAACAAGCCATAGCCCGGGAACGTTATGTGCAAGGCTATTTCAACAAAAAATATTAAATAAAACAGGTGAAATTGGATAATTAAAACTTTAAATAATATGAAAATTCTAACTGGTTTTGTGTTTATAATAAATCTTATACTTTGGATTGTTGGGATTTTATTAGCCTTTTCATATGAAGGTGGTTTAGTTGGTTTTCCTGCGACCATTGGCTTTATTGGTTTTCATATTGCTTGGTATCTAAGTGGTGGTGTTATCATAGCACCAGCAGATTATTTTTTTCAGCCGATATGGTCTGTTTTTCTAACAAAGCTAAAATGGTCAAACAGTACCGGAATTATTGTAGGTTTTATAGCATATTTGATAATTTATTCGATTTTTTAAGCTTTAGTCTAGAAATAATCTATTTAAAATGGAGTAAGCCGAAAATCCAAAAAAGAGTAGGTTTAATTTAAAATCTAATAGCTATGAGTAATGAAAGATGTGAATGGTGTGGTAAACCCGGAAAAGAAATTAATTACATGTGGTACAAAACAAAAGGTTTTATTGACCTTAAAAAGTTTTGTTCAAAGAAATGTTACGTTGAATGGAAGAAAAATAAGAATGTCTAAACCTTCTAATTCATTTAAATAGAGGAATATTTTTATTCCTCTATTTTTGTAATTATTTGAATAATTTATTGATTATAAATTATGAAAGAGTTATTTACACCATTACAAGCTCTTGCATATTGGATAGGTTATCAACATGAAATCTACCCTTTCTATCATATACCAGAATTGGCAATTACTTCTGAATTATCTAGATTATTATCTTTATCTTTATCCAATAGCTATGTAATAAAAGTTGAATATGATTATAAAAAAATTTGCAAAAATGCTCCAAAATCAAAAAGAGTTGACATTTATCTTGAAGTAAGAGATAATAATAATATTAATAATGTTGCTATTGAAGTAAAAAGATATAAGCCAAAACAAATTATTAAAGATATTGATAAAATGCGTTATTTAAAATCTACAAATTTATCCAAATATATGATAATTACTTCTGAAATGAAATTTCCAAGCGATTTTGTAAAAACTAGTAATGGTAAGCGTTCTTTGGATGAGAAATACAATGGTTGTAAAGTTAAACGTGTTTTAAAAGCGTCCCATAGTTTTAGTTCAAAAAATTGTAATTATGTTATTTTGTTGGAAATTATATGATAGATGAGTATGATTCAATGCATTAACGCCCAGCACATAACAGGCTATATACAAAATGCGGGTGTTCGGCTTGTCGTCTAAATTTTAGGGCTTTAGCCAAGTTTTGTTCCGGGGGATGAGAACGCATCTCTGCAAATCCCGCACTTTGCATATAGCTGTACGTTATGGCTCATTTACGCAAGACAACTAACCATGCTGATTACCAAGTAAATGAAATACTTACTGACAGGACAAGACACTGACCGATTGAGATTTAGACTTCTTACTCGTGATGATTATGATACATGGATTGAACTTTTTAAAAATAATTTAGTTGGTGGGTTCTTGGGTATGGCGGATTTATCAACTCCACAAGAACAATGTGATAAATGGTTCGAATTATGCGAAAACAGATACAAAAATGACTTAGGTGGTATGAACGTGTTGATTGATAAGTCAACGAATAAACTTGTTGGTCAATGTGGATTACTAATTCAAGACGTTGATTGTACTAAAGAACTTGAGATTGGATATTCGATGTTGCCAAAATATTGGAACAAGGGTTATGCAACTGAGGCTGCAAAAAAATGTCGTGATTTTGCTTTCATAAATTCATACACGGATACTTTAATCTCTATTGTTCACATTGATAACATTAAATCAGAGAAAGTCGCATTAAAAAATGGGATGACCAAAACGAAACAAACAGTTTTTAAAGGAATGCCAGTAAATATCTTTCGGATTAATAAAACGGAATGGACGAACAAATAATATGATTATGGAAAATATTAAATTCAAAACACTTTGTTCTATTGTATTTATTTTATCAACATTTATAAGTTTAAGTGGACAGGAGAGAAAGCTTACAATAAATGGGTTTTATATTAACCCTAAACTCGGGATTTACAATTGGGTAGAAGATGATGCTGGATTCATTGGTGGTGTAGAAATGAATGTGTTAAAAGATAAATTTCTATATAGTGCTGACTTTTACCGTTATGAAGAATTAGTGATTTTTAGTCCTACTCCAGCTGAATACTATAATCAGATTGGTATAATGATGGGGAAATTTGTTGGAGATAAGCTGTTTCGTTTTCAATATCAAGGAGGTATTGCCCCGATATGGGGAATTAAAAGAACAAAATTAGTAAAAGAAGGGTCTGGAATATTGGCGACAGATTACTATGAAAACAAAGATTTCTTCACAATTGGATTAGTAACAAAATTAGGATTCAAAATTATACCAACACGATTTTTGAGTATAGGAATTGATTTACAGGCAAATATTAACTTAGAAAATCCAGTATATATGCCCATGATAAGCATAGAAATTGGTAAATTGAGGAACAAAATAAACGAGCCATAACACGCGGTCATAAAACATTGGGGGCGAAGTGGTTATTTAGGCTTCAGTTCTCGCATCAAAGTTCTTTGTAACTTGATAACGAAGTAGCTCCGAAATCCCCAACGTTTCATACCGCCAACCGTTGGGTGCAATAGCCGTCATCATGTAAGTTTTCATAGGCCCTGTTCGGTCTAATACGGCCTGGAACAGGTATTTA
>SHMW01000123.1 GCA_008080735.1 Promethearchaeota archaeon | reverse complement strand
ATTGACAGAATGCCGTTGACGGAAGAAGACAAGGAAAAAATATTTTATAAAAACGCTGCAGATTTGCTGAAATAATAAAAAAATTCTATGACACGGTAAAACTTCCACGTTTAAAATTTAAAACCGTGTTAAAATTCAATTAAATATTATTAAAATTTAATTTGGTTTGAAAAACTCTTTAGATAAAATCGTATGATAATGAGATTGATACAATAATGGGCAAACAGAATACTAGATTGAAGGTAGTGGTTATTTTAATTATTACACTTATTTCATTAAGCTCATTGTGCTTTATATTTCAGCAAAATCAAAGAAATATAAATATAGATCCTGTATTATCAAGTCAAAATCCTTCATTACAAACCAGTTCATTTTCTCAAGATAATTATAGCTCAATATTAGAGCAACCAAAAAGCGGAGTCGGAGAAATCACGGTCACCAACATTAGTTTTTACGAAGAAGGATTTGATAACTCAACAGAATATGAAGCGCTGGATGACGATATAGGTAAAGATTTAAATGTCACTTATTCGGGAACAACATATATCGAAACACTGGTTAATGCCTCTAAAAACTATCTTAAGGATGAATATGTCGATAATAATAAAGTGAGGATTAAATTAAGAGATACTCTGGAAGTAAGCTATGATAATACCTCACATGACGGTCTTGCGGGATTTATGGTATATTTACCACGGTTAACACCCATCGAAATTATGGAAATCCAAGTGGATGGAGATATTTTGGCGGAGGATGAATATTCATTAGTTACTGATGAAAACTTCATTTATTTTGATTACTTTGACTATTATATGAAATCGGAATCTGAAACTTTTTCAATGAATATAACCTATTCTTACGATATATCCTTTATAACGTGGGAGATTGATCAGTTGAATAAGGATGAGCTCATAGCGACCGAACAACCCCTTTATAATTTTGAAGCCAAATATAAATATCAGTTTTATCTGAAAGGCGATCAATTTTCTGGAGACAGCCCTATCAATACGATAGAAGCGGAAAATTTAACAGTGGGACTAATTATCAATCTTTTTGATAAAGATGAGATAAGCAATTTCTCCCTTGCTTTAAATGAGGAAGAGAAAGATGCCAATAATCACCAGATTAGTTCAGGAATCTTTAATATCTCTCTTAACGAAGATTTTACCGCTAATTCAAGCTTTTTTGAGTTGAATTTTACTTCCGCATTTCAAGTAAGATTTCAAGACCCCGTGGGCAACACTTGGGCAATTGATCGTTTATTAAGCGGTAACAATATCAGACAGAGATTTTACATCCCTCAAGTGCTTAGTGGTCCGGAACATCTCCTTCTTACATTTAGCTTTTACGAGCCCACAATACTTAACGAACAGATTAGACAGATTAGCTCGCAATTTGGGAGAGCCGTGGTTCGATTGCCGGTATCTGCGGTAGAGGAGCCGCTGGAAGATCAAGGAATCTTGATTTATACTCCTTCATTAATAGTGGGAGAATATGGATGCCCGTTTAGCATTAAGTATGAGGCACCCAACTCATTTCGGATCATCGTTACAGATAACATCAATATGCCTTTATGGGATGTGGATATGAAAGTCTATTATAATGGTCTTTTATATGGAACATATATCTCTAACAACTATAGTCAACCTCTTGCTCCTCTAATAGCCAATGAGAATGGTGAGATTATAATGGAGCACCTTCCTAATGGAGACTACAGGTTAGAGATATTTCAAGGAGGAAGGATCATTAAGAGCGCGACTATTAACACAGACCAAGAAACTCACTATATCAGTACCAGTATCATCCATTTTCCCAGTGTGATATTAGCGTTTGGCATCATTAGTGTCATTATCTTAGGAGCAGGTATTGTTTTATATTTACGCAATAAGAAAAGGATGTAAATTTGATTGTTATATTCATCGATAATGTAGAGGAGTTTGTCGAATTTTTAGATCGACGTATTATGGATGAAATTTTTTTTGAGTTTAAGGAAGTAGGGAAACATTCCGATCTTTCAAGTAAAATTGAGGTGGAGATAATTCTTCATTTTCTCTCAAAGTTAGAAAGTTATTTAATCCTTTATGAAACGGAAATTAAAATCACAAAACCCAGTAATTCAAATATTGATAAAGAGGTCATTCGCGAATTACAGCGTATTTTTAACAAAATCGATGATTCTATTAAACTCACGAAGGGTAAGATTAGAGAGATCTTTCTCTCGTTTAGTTAATTTAAGATGAATTAGTATCCCTATTTATTCAATATCAACGCGGAGGCCATATCCGATCAATCGATAACGACGATTGATAATCCGTGAAATCGCAAAAATAAAATCTCGCGGTACACATATAGGTGGGTTTAATTCAATAATATATGTATCTTTGAGGATTTTTTTCACCGTACCCGCACAGCGCTCGGTTCCAACAACCATTAAAAGGCGTTCCCCATGTTTTAATTCATGGACTTTAATCATCTCTTCGGTACCAATAACCCTATCAAGTAGATGGACTTCTAATTCCACTTCGTTTAAAACAGGCGGCAAAGTATCGGGTTTTCCTACCAAATTTCCGATCAAAGCGTCTCCTTTTGTCAATGCTGGATCAAGCTTTGTTCCAAGACCGATCAACCCTCCTGGCTTTCCTTCTTCCAAAAAATTATTTCCTTGACTTATACTCACTACTTCTGAAGTGATTGAGGTATATCCATCTTTTCTTTTGAGACCAGGTCTGATCTCTATTTCATCTCCTACCTTTACTTTACCTTTTAACACAGAACCCCCAATTACACCACCTATAAGATTCGAAATGTCAGTTCCGGGTTTATTCACATCAAACGAGCGGGCAATTAGGAATTCAAAATCTTCAGTTTCATCCAGTTCTGGAGTTGGGATAAACTCCTCAAATGCACTGGTAACTAACTCTAAATTCGCACTAAAAACCGCAGAAGTAGGAATAATAGGAGCATTTTCAGCCACAGTACCTTTTACAAATTCTTTAATCTGATTATAATTCTTCTGGGCTTCTTCTCGATCCACGGCATCAATTTTGTTTTGGATGATAATGATATTTTCAATTCCCGCAATATCCAAAGCCGCAAGATGTTCTCTAGTCTGGGGTTGAGGACATTTCTCATCCGCAGCAATTAATAAACATGCTCCGTCCATAAGGGATGCTCCGCTCAGCATAGTCGCCATGAGAATCTCGTGTCCTGGTGCATCGACGAATGATATATTTCGCTTAAATTGCACTTGACCATCACATTTTGGACATCTAAAACGGGGTTGCCCTTTTTCTCTTTGCTCCTCTAACATATGAAGGGTCAAATAGTAATCACAACTCGGGCAATACAAGATGGTCGAGTTGGAGTAGCCTAATTTAATCGATATCCCCCGTTCTTGCTCTTCTGAATGTCGATCCGTCCAATCTCCCGTAAGGGCTTCGACTAATGAGGTTTTTATAGGAGTGGAAGAAATTTCCAACTCGTTCCATGATCTACATGACCCACTAGTCCAATATTACATTCTGCTTGCTGTTTAATTATTTCCTTTAATTTTGAGATAGAAGTCCTTTTTTTTGGTACTTTCTTCTCTTTTTTCTTGCTTTCCAACAGAATATTTGCTTCTAAAATATATTTTTCTGCTGTGGATTTTCCAATACCTTTTATATTGAGTAAATCATCTAATTTGGAACTGGCTAGCTTTTGAACGGTATCAATTCCAGCGATCTTCAAACTCTGAGCTGTGGCTTTTCCAATACCAGAAATCCTTTCTAG
>SHMW01000122.1 GCA_008080735.1 Promethearchaeota archaeon | reverse complement strand
GGGTTTTATACAAAGCGGAATTTTGGAGAAAGCATTCAAACACAATAATTAATGAAAGACAGAAAAAATTATTGAACAAAATATTGGACGGATTTGAAGGTAAGTTGACATCCTCAAAATGGGCTAAGATTGCAAAATGTTCAAAGGATACGGCAATACGGGATATTAACGATTTAATAAGCAAAGACATATTGAAAAAAGAAGAAGGAGGAGGAAGAAGTACAAGTTATGTGTTGAAATAAATGCCAGCAGGCAACATGCTGTCATACACCATGCGGGCGGACTTCCATCGTTTTTGGTCGTCGGCTTTAGTAAAATTTGTAACGGGGGATGAGAACGCGTCTCTGTAAATCCCGCACGGTGCATACAGCTTTCCGTTGCCGCCAATAGTTGGACGAGAGATTGTATCATAAAAAAACTTGAAAAATAAAGAGATTGATTACCTTTGAGGAGAGAAATAACGGACAGAAACAAAAAACCCGGCTTCATCACCAGCAAAAAAACTGGGAGAGGAATAACCGGGACGTTATTTGCAAATATACAAAAATATGGATAGAAAAGCAATCGAGCGGATTATTTCTTCTGAAAGGTTAGAACCTTACCTTCGTCACCATAATAATAATTTTGATAGAGCAGTTGAACATTATAAAGCCAATATTGAGATTTCAGAGGCATTTTATCCTATGTTATCGATTTTAGAGGTAGGATTGAGAAACAACATGGATTATCAGTTAACGCGAAAATTTAATGATGAGAATTGGTTTGAGAGCAATGATTTTATCAAAATAGCATCATCTTACCAGATTGATAGTATATCAGATGCCAGAAAAAATATACACAGGGAAAAGAAAGTCGTTACACCAGGAAAAATAATTGCAGAGTTGTCATTTGGATTTTGGACTTCCTTGTTTGATTCCAGATTTGAGATGAGTTTGTGGAAAAATTTGAGATTAGCTTTTCCTAATTGTCCTAAAAAGATTAGAAAACGGAAAACGATGAGTTCCAAATTTAACGGGATTAGAAAACTGAGAAACCGGATTTTTCATCACGAGGCGATTACTTGGGATTTAGGAGTAATAAATAATTACAAAAAAGAGATTATCGAAGGGATTGATTGGTTAAATCAGGGATTACTGGAATGGAGCGACGATTTGATACATATCGATAAAGTGATAGAAAATCGTAAAAAACTGATAAAATAAACTACTGGCGGCAACAGGCTGTATACTCCATGCGGGCGGGCTTCCAGTTTCTAAGGTTGTCGGCTTTAGCAAAATTTGTAACGGGGGATGAGAACGCGTCTTCGAAATTCCCGCACGGCGCATACAGCTAAACGTTTGTGCGTCATGTAAGAATACAAAGTATGGACAAAATTAACAAAGAATCTATGAAAACTGTGAAATGGAAAATACATCTTAAATCGTGTCATGAAAGAGTATTTCAATATCTAAACTCTGCAATTGGCCGTGAACAATTTTGGGCAGAAAAAGCTCCAGAAAAGGATGGTGTTATACATTTTACTTTCCCGAATGGTGAATGCTACAAGAGTAGAATAGTTCAGATAAAACCTAATGTAAGATTTCACGTTGAATATTTTAATTCTGATCTAAAAATAGAATTAAGTACTTCTAAAGATGGTGGAACAGATTTGTTATTAATCAATGAAGGGGTTATCGACTCAGAATTTGCTGACATCAATGCTGGTTGGGTTTCTGTACTGTTAAACTTCAAAGCAGTAATTGATTATGAGGTTGATTTGAGAAATCATGACATGAATAGAACGTGGGATCAGAACTATGCAGATAATTAAATTTGAGTATTATTTTTTGTAATAGTAGATACCCTAGAACACCGATTTTTAATTTGGTTTGAACCATTTAAAAGGAAATAAATGAAACAAATAGCTATACTAATATATCTATTGGCCATAACATCACTACAGTCGTGTTCAGCTCAAGTTGACAAAAAAAACCAAGCTGAAGAATTAAAACTTGACAGTTTAATAAACACACTGATTACAAAAAAAGGTATTCCAAGTATTGCCATAGGAATAGTTAAAGATGACGAAGTGATTTTAGCAAAGGGTTTTGGATATGCCAATGTAGAAGACAAGATATTAGCCAATGAAAATACAATTTATCAATTGGGTTCAGTAACGAAAATGTTTACCGGGCACTTGCTTGCTAGGTTGATAAACAATCAAAAAATTTCAATTTCTGACACGCTGGCCAATTTCTTTCCAGACACAATGAGTTTTCCAAAATCGCCTGCCGGACAAGTTGTAACGATAAAAGAAATCGCAACACATACTTCAGAATTCCCTCGGTATCCTCAAAATATACAAAGGATTGACCCTGAACCCTTCAAAGGCTATTCTGTGGAAGAAATGTTGAAAGGGATTGAAATGGTAACTATCGACACTATAATAAGCACAAGATATAACTATTCCAATTTTGGATACGGAGTATTAGGTACGGCAATGGAAAACCGCATGGAGAGAAGCCTAAATATGCTAATGAATGAAAATATTTTCGATCCTTATAATATGAGCAATACTTCACTTCTATATAAAGAGGATTTTAACATAACTCTAGCTACCCCATACTTAGAAGTCTCACCTTATAAAAGGACTGAACCCTGGGATATGGGAACATTGTCTGGTGCGGGAAATATATATAGTAACATCACAGATTTGAACAAATTTATGATTGAATTATTGCAAGATACGCCTATCAATAGAATCCAACAGACAAAACAATTCAAAATAAATGATACGTGGAACTATGGTTTGGGATGCTTTATAGTCGAATCAAAGAAGCGAAATACTCAAATCATCTATCATGGTGGGGATATTGATGGGTATGCATCTTCTTTGTCACTTTACCCTGAATATAATTTAGGATTTGTAATACTAACAAATTGGGGAGAGGGTCAAGTTATTGGAGATGCATTTAATCAAATAACTAATGAAATCGTAAAACATTATCTTGGAGAGATAACCGAATGAATATGAATCAAAATAACTTTGACAAGACTCTGACAATCAAACGTTCTTGGTTGGTGCTGATTTTATCAGCACTTATTCCAACTGTGGCAATAATGCTAACTTTTATTACCGCTATGTTGATAAAGGGTGATGAACAAGATGTCGAATTCAGTATCTACTCACCTGCTTTTGCTGTTGGCGTATTGATTTCTCATTCATTGATTTTCCTAATCCTTTACAAAAAACTCCGAAAAAATAAATTGGACTTAAAAGATATTTATTGGAAACTGAACTCTGAACAAACTTGGTGGAAAGAGATTGTTTTTGGATTGATTCTAGGACTTATCTTGTATCTCTTTAAAGAATTTGTAATCGATTCGATGAGTGCGCTGGTAAATGGAAATCAACCAACTTTTCACTCGTTATTTAATTTCAACTTTAATTCCGCAAAATGGTATCCTCTAATCGTAACACCTCTAGTATTCGTAGAAGAAAGTGTTTTTCGCGGATTTGCCTATCGAACGTTTAAAGATCGTTACAGCACTGCTGGCATCCTGGTCTTTTCGTCACTACTCTTTGGGTTAATGCATATTGGAAATGGTTTGAATGCGATGATTGTTACTTCAATAATAGGCGCTTTGTATTTTAGTATTTTTTTAAATTCTAAAAACCTTTGGAGAGTATATTTTGTCCATTTATTTTATAATACTTTAATAATTTTGACATCTTAACGTTGGAAAAAGCACGAACGCACAACATTGTATAAAAGCAATAGCGGGTGAAGTGTTAAAGTCAAGGTCTGAGCTTTTAATAAACTTTGGTAGTGGCGGACAGATAATAGCCTTGAAATCCGCTACTGCTCTTATACGAGCCCGTTGTGAGTAATTCCATGCGACGCCGAAGGTTGATAACAATGTAATATATAAAATTAGAAATAATAGCTAA
>SHMW01000121.1 GCA_008080735.1 Promethearchaeota archaeon | reverse complement strand
CTTGTCTCTCTCCGACTTTTTCTAATTGCTGTACAATTTTGTGCATGTCTGCACCAGTTCTAAGTGAAAGAGAAGTTAATCTAGTAATTATTTCTTCCATTTCGTTATTTGAAGCTGTTATTGGTGATAACTCGGTGTCACAGTCAGCAAATTTAGCTATATAAAAGTTTTTTCTTTTTCTTATAATCTGACCAGCTTTAACCCTCTTTGGTATAAAGCCATTTTTTCCTGCAAAAACTTCGTGCGGTACGCCGTCCTTTAGGCCTACAAGAACAAAATATTCTATGCCCTTGACACTGGCATGATGAACGTCGCACGGCAATGTCCTTGGCCTCTCCTCTATAATACCATCGTTTTCTGGTTTGTCAATATCTTTTTTCTTTTCTACGATCACACCAGAGCGACAATTTTTGCGATATACCGTGATTCCCTTACACCCCAAATCATATGCTTTTTCATATATTTTTTTAACTTCTTCCACAGTAACATCTTCTGGCAAATTAATTGTTGAACTAATGCTGGAACAAATATGCTTTCCAGATTTTGCTTGTAGTTTAACTCTTTTCATATAATCTAAATCTTCTGCACAACTTCCATAATATGGAGATTTTTTTATATCTGTTTCACCAGTAATCTCAACCCACATTTTTAATTTTGGATGGTATACTTCAAATTCCATCCAGTGATCTCCACTATCATCAATATAATCTGTTCTAAAACCCTCGTCATTAGAATTTCCTTTTTTTCTTCTTGTTGCAGACATCATAAACAATGGTTCTATACCGCTGGTAGTTTGAGTTAATAAACTTACAGAACCAGCGGGAGATGTGGTTAGTAATGCAATATTACGTCTGCCTACCTTTTTCATTTTGTCCATAAGTTCCTTGCCACTTTTTTTGACATCATCAAATTTTATTACTTCACCAGCAAATCTTTGGAAAAATGGACAATCTTTTTCTTTTTCATAATCAAAAACGGGAAATGTTCCTAATTTTTCGGCCATTTCAATAGAGCTTTCATAACAGGCGAATTTCATGGCCTTGTCTATTTTTTCTATAATTCTGATGCTTTCATCGCTACCATATTTGTGTCCCAGGGCCGCTATAGTATCTCCAATGCCAGTTTTTCCAGTTCCAGTTCTTCTTCCTAATTGACAATTTTCCATTATTTTTTCCCACATTCTTAATTCTCTATGTTTTATTTCAACTGGTTCTGGGTCTTCTTTAATTTTATTAATAATCTTTGCAATGTATTCAATTTCTAAATCAACAATATTGTCCATTATTCTTTGTGCCGCTTTTGCTGTATCGTAAAATTTCTTCCAATTAAATTCTGCTTTATCTGTAAATGGGTTTTCGACAAAAGAAAATATATTTAATAATAATAAACGACAACTATCTAAATGTGATAAGGGTAACTCAGAACAATTATGTAATCTTATCCCATTTCCATCGAATTCGTTAACAATAGGTATATTACAGTCATATACCGCTTCTTTTCCATCATATTTTATTTCACTAATTTTGTCTGTTTTGTGTCCATTATCATTATAATGATTACTAAGACATATACGGCTTCCTACCTCAATTTCATATAAGGGTTTCCATATTTCTTCATGTGTATTTTTATGTATTGTACAAAACATATGATTTTTTGTACACCTAGCTTGATGTCCTTTTTCTGTTTTTACTGAATATACATCTTTTATTCCTGTTTTCCAAAAACCTTTTGGTGATGATGGATATACAACGCCGTTTACTATAGCATCGAATTGTTTGTTGACAAGATCTTTAACCTGTTTTGCACCACGTGTGGTTAAAATATACATATCTTTTGTTACACACGGATTTGTGCCTTTTGAAGCAAATGTTTTATAACATTCTGCTGGACCATCTTTTCTAATATTATCCCACATCAAAATTCCTGGTTCAGCGTTATCATGTACATTTGTTATAAGTTCATCCCATATTTTTTTTGCACTAATTTTTTTAGAGTATTGTGGTGTTTTACTGTCTACAGGAAATCTTAATTCATAATCTTCGTCATTTTTTACGGCTTTCATAAACTCATCTGTAATTTTTACCGAAATATTTGCACCAGTAATTTGTGTCTTGTCTTTTTTTGAATTTATAAAAGCAAGTATATCTGGATGATGCACACTTAGTGTAATCATCAGTGCTCCACGACGAGCGGAATTATGTAAATAAATACCGTTACACCAAAATAAATATTCTTTCTCTAATGACAAATCATAACATTGTTTTTCTCCTATATATTCTATATTTATGATTTCGTCTTGATATAGTGTATCAATAACTAATTCTTCATCATTTTTAAGCCTACTAACGTCATTAGCACTTAAGAATTGAGAATTATCTGGACAGTAATTATAATTATTAGAATTAATTCCAAAAGACTTTGCCTTAAAAGGAGTTTTCCAATAGTCTCTATTACTTTTTTGTTCAATGTTTCTTACTTTAATACTATTTTCCATTAGATTATAAAATTTGTTTTTAGACATGGTGTCTATCACACACATGGAGTATAGTGTATTCCATCCATTTTTACTTCTGTTTTCAGGGTGTAATTTAGATAGTATTCCAAAAGAATTTAATATAAGCTGTATTTTTTCTAAAAACTTTTTATCAATAGAACTAAAACAATATCCCTTTTTACTTCCAGAGTTATACCCGTTTGCATCAAAATATCCGCTTATGAATGAGCACTGTACATTAATGTCTGCATTTGTGATTTTTTCTGGAAATACTAGGTCACCCGACTTTTCCTTTATAATATTATTGTAAAGTAAAAATTGTGTTATTGTTTTATTATAAATGCATAGTTTTTCTAATTTCCCATCACAATTTGTTTTTTTTATTTTGTAATTAAAAACATCTTGGAAATATTTTATTAGTTTTTCTTTTATATCCGGATAATCATCTGAACAGGCTAATTCAATACTGCTAGGAGATTTATTATTTCTTTCTACATATCCGTTTCCATACATATACCCCAATATATAAGATAATTTTTCATCTAAATATGTTGGCAATTCACATGCCGATGGTTTATTATTTTTATTTTTATATCCACTATTTTCTAAATTAACATCTATGACATTGTATGAATTATTACTATTACCTATACATAATACTATGGAATCTCCAATATTTAAATCTTCTAGCTTAGTTTCAGTTAATTCTCCGTCTTCATTAAATGTCTGGTAGGCATGATCTTTAGATGTTATGACATTATATCCGCTTTTAGTCTTTACTTTATATACATGCTTAATGCCGGAATTAATTTTCTTTGTTACATCTACAAATCCAATTTTTGTCCAAACTCTATCTGTGTCTTCAACATCTTTAATTTTTACTAGTCCTTTATTTTCTACCAATACATATTGATTTTCTTCAATACATTGCCCCACCTCTCTAGTAGTATTTGAATATCTTCTTGCGAATGGTATAACACCCGTGCTAGTTCTTGAAGAATTTTTAGTTCTAGACCCATCTGGTCTTAAATTAGAAATATCAACACCACATCCGCCTCTACGTTTACTGATATTAACTATTTGTTCGTCAGTATGCATGATGCCGCTATAAGAATCTATAGGTGATTCACACACAAAACAATTGCTTAAACTAATATATTGATAAGGATTTCCTAAACCATACATAATACTACCTTGTGGAACTATATATTTGAAGTGATCTAAATATTCAAATACATCTTTTTCCCACATAGCTTCTGTATCAAATTTTTCTCTATCTTTTCTAACAATTTCTTTTGATAATCTATTATGCATATCGGTGGGTGTCTCTTCCAATAAATTTCCTTCTTCATCTCTTAATGCATATTTATCCACAAATACTCGTGCTGCTAATTCATCTCCATCAAAATATTCTGTGCTACTCTTTAATGCTCTTTTATATGTTATCGTTTCATTAGTTTTATTCACGCTTTTTTCTTGTTCAGACATGTGATGTAACTCCATTAGAAAAATAAAATGATAAAAAAAAGCCCAAACATAGCGAAG
>SHMW01000120.1 GCA_008080735.1 Promethearchaeota archaeon | reverse complement strand
ATTTCGGTTTTTTCATTATAAAGAGGCCATGTATTTCGATACGCAACTGCGGGTTGCAATACCTCAACAAAGGAGAACCCTTCATGTTTAATCGCTTCTACTAATGTGTTTACCATATGATCCATTTTTCCTGGAAAAACTCTAGCTACAAAAGTAGCGTTCGCTTCCAACAAGAGGGATAAAGGATTGATTGGATCTTCAGGGCTACCATCGGGTGTTGAAGGTCCTTTAAATCCTTTTTCACTCGTCGGGGTGAATTGTCCCGTTGTAAGCGCATACACTTGATTGTTATGTAACACTAAAGTCATATCCGAATTTCGCTTCGCAGCAAATATCGTATGGGATATTCCTTCTCCTAAGGCATCACCATCCCCGGAAAATGCTATGACCTTTAGATCTGGATTTGCTAATTGAATTCCTTGGACTGTTGCTGTAGGGCGTCCGTGAAGGGAGTATAGCCCATTTAAGCGAAGATAATCCCAAATTTTACCATGACACCCAATTCCCGCGGATATGGCAAAATTCTCCCGTTTATACCCTTTTTCTTCTAACTTCTCAATTGCTTTTTTCACAGATTCTAAGATCCCAAAATTACCACATCCAGGACACCAAGTGTTTTCTGCGTAAGTTCCTAATCCTTCTTCCAATTTCATTTTTAGAGCACCTCATTAAGTTTTTTTGATAATACTATTGGGTCAAAAGGTCGAGCATTGTACTGATTTATTAATTTCTTAACTCTAATTTGCGTCTTTTCCTTGATTAAGGTAGTAAATTGGCCCCATTTATTTAATTCTACTGTGGTCACGGACTCACTTCTATATTTTTCCAACTCCCAAACAGGAAATGGGCGAAGATAAATCGGTTGTACGACCGTCGCATCAATATTACCATATTCTAAAGCCTCTAATACACTCATCGTCGTGGAGCCCCAAGTAAATATTAATGGACCACTATCTCCAAAAGTATTGACTGTATGCATATTTTTCATCTGTTTTATCATTGCCTCTTCCTTTTTATAGCGTTTATCATGCATTTTTGCTGTTATTTCTGGATCTTCCGTGGTTATACCTAATTCATCATGTTCATAGCTGTTCCATTTGATTAATTGTTCCGAAGGCGGAAATTTCATTGGAGAAACTCCGTTTTCTGTGTCAAGATATCGTTTATATTCTCCATTCTCCTCAAATAATTTTGGTTGAGCCCATTTTGTATTTTCTAAAGTCAAATCGACCGTCATATGACTCTCCGAGAGATGTTTGGAGGTTAACAAAATAGCAGGTGTTTGATATTGATACGTTAAATCAAAAAGTTCATTTGTTAAATAGAAAGCTTCTTCAATAGAAGCGGGGGATGCTACAATTCTAAGAAAATCTCCGTGTCCTGAATTAAGAGCAAACTGTAGATCTCCTTGCTCTGTATAGGTTGGAACTCCACTTGCAGGAGAGGGACGACTTGTTAAAACAACAACTAAAGGTGCTTCACACATTCCAGCTAAAGAATATCCTTCATTCATAAGAGCATATCCCCCTCCACTTGAAGCTATCATCGTTTTTGCTCCCGAAAAGGAGGATCCGATTGCCATATTTATAACTGCGATTTCATTTTCAGGTTGAACCACTGTTAGATTGAATTCTTTTTGGTGTTGTGCTAGAAAGTGCAAAATTGATGAAGAGGGAGTCATAGGATAAGCATAATAACAATCAAGTCCAGCAGCGATCGCTCCCAAGGATAAGGACTCATTCCCCGTTAATATGGGTCTTTTTTTGTCTCCTGGTTCTAATTTAAATGAGCTTCCAATTTCCGAATCTACGTGATCATAAATATCGCTAGCATAGGCAATATTGTCTTCCCAGGTTTTTTCTGGGAGCTCTTCCTTAATAATCTCTTCTAAGATTGCTTTGGTTTGACCAGTTACAGATGTCAAGACTGCTAAAGCTCCAACGCCAAACATCAGACTTTTTGCCTTATAATCCTTTGCTTTGGAAGAGAATGGAACCCCAAAACCTGAGACATCTTTTTGCTTATCAGAATTAAACACAATTATTCCATTCTGACTAAGTTTATGTTTATGTTTATTATAACTTCTGTCGTCAGAATTGACAATTAATTCAACATCGTTTTCATATTGACTACTCACCCACCTATTCGCGGTAGTCACTACAGAATAATTATGTCCTCCTTGAATTAAGGACATATAATCGTCTCTTTGAAAAATATATCTACCTAATTTGGTAAATAGTTTAGCAGCAATTGAACCAGATTTTTTTACTCCTTCACCCGCCTTACCGCCAACTATATAGGTGAAAGTATCTTTTTGATTAGCCATTATTTAGTTAAACCTTCATATGATTTTCAGCACGAATTTATCCATTCATACTTTAAAGACTTAACTCATAGGAAAATATATAAATCTAATCATTATAGAATTTTAATCCCTTTCTATTAAAGCGAATATGAGAAGGTTTTAAAAAATCTTGTCCAAAAACTTCAGCTTTTTCATACCTCAAATGATAAGTGTCAATCTACCGAATATAAAAAATTTTATTTGCCTTTTTAAAATATTGGTTAAAACCTTATTTTTGATGAATGTTGGTCTAGTTATTAGTGCTGGCTTCGGGTAATGGCACTTTTTTATCCCCACCATCTATAAATGGTTTGAATATATCCCAGAAGCGCCCCAAAATCTCATTGTGGCGAGTATATGGACAGTTTTTTCTTTTCATTGATGCTTACGGGAAATAGTATTTTATTATTAATACTCCAACAACACATTATTGAGAAGGAAATTGTGGTGCTCATATTTTTGGGGTTTGTGATTTTAATTTGGATTTGTCGTGTTATCATTACCATCATCCTTCAGTGGTTTGGGATATATGATTTAATATTTTGGATTCAATTACTCGTATTTCTAGGCATAACAATCATATTAATCATTCCATTTATTTCAATTTTCTTTTAAAAAGATTATAAACATAACAGTGAAAAAGATCTCATAGATAAGATTAATCAGTTCTATGAGAGAGTAAATTTAGATGAATATTCTTAGTTTTTTTCCTGTATTTTATTAAAGAGATCTAAAACCTTTGTGCAATTTTCTAAAACTTCTTCGACCGTTTCTTTTAACTTGAGAGCATCTTCTTTAAATATTTCCTTAGAAATACCTTGTATATATCCGTATGCCGCAGGCCCTCTCTTTTCCACCAAATATTTCAACAAATTTGCATATTCATCTATTTTGCCCAGATAATTATCAGGAATATCTTTTTGTTTTAATTGGATGAAGATGCTGGAAATATCATGCTTTTTCGGATATTCTATACCATAAAGAATTAATATAGCCTTGAATGCTTGTTCAATCGCCATCTCATATGAATAAATAACATCATCCCATCTCTTATCTTCTAATGCTCTTATAGCACTCTGATACCATCTTTTTGCTCTTTGTAATCCTTTTCTTGTGGTATCATAATTGTTCATAATTCTATTATTTCACCCGTTTTCACATCTTTTCTTTTCCAATAAAAATTATCGTTTTCGACATATATTCGTTTTAAACCTTTATTTTTAATGCGCTTCTTATATTTTTCAATTAATTTCGAACCGATATTTTTAGGATCATAAAGAATAATACCATCCATAGCTATATCATAAAATAATGTCCTAAATCGCTTTGTTTGCTTTTTAGTTAACGTCAAGATTGAAAGTGGATGAAATTTCATCATATCATAAAGTTCACTACCAAATATTTCATTATAGAAATGTATAGTAAGTTGGGAAATTTTCGAGCTCTCATATTTTTCTATAAATTTATTCGAAACTATGAGTAGTAAGTCAACATCACTTTCTCTCTTCCAATTTTTTCTGGCAATAGAACCGTATAATATGACTGATAAAATTTCTCCTCTCAATTTATCTTTTAAAAATTGAAAAAATGAACTAACATAGTTTCTAAATAATCGGGGCACTTTGGAGAAGCTTTTATCAGTGCTCATTTTTGTTTAGGTTATACTTAAATTTTGATACGATAAAATTTGTTCTGTATTATATTAATTATAATTTTTATTGAATATATTTTATTTAACATTTGT
>SHMW01000119.1 GCA_008080735.1 Promethearchaeota archaeon | reverse complement strand
TTTTATATGAAAAAACAGGAAGTATCGTGGAACATTATGTATATCACGGATTCAGCAACTCATCGACCTCTTTCATCTTTCTATACGCCTCATCCTTATTCTTAGGAGAATTAATAATTAGCATTATCGCATTTTTCAATTTACTTTTTATTGCGCTGATTTCACCAAAAATAGTGAAAATACTAAAAATTAAAAAAAAAAAATTTAAAACTTATATCATTTTTTATTTTCTATTTATTAGAAACGAGTGCTAGGTTCAAGGGCTCTTCTAAGGGACCGCTAATTCCGAGTTTCGCGGCAAACTTTTGTATATAATTTTTACGATGCTTATAGGTCATATCAAGTAAAATAAAGATCGGAGAGACCATAAAAGTATACAGTATGGGCATGAGCGGCCAGGTGATTATAAAGATTATAGTACTAACCTCAAGTATTCCATATCCTAACTGAGTTTGGATAAATCCCATTAAGATCTCATAATATGAAAAGAGAACGGAAATACCGGCATATCCTTTCAAGAGATAATGTAACCAACTCCCAACTCCTCTCACTTCTACTGGGAAGGTACTATCCTTTACTTTCTTCCGGTTTGTATATACGATACCTCCATCAAGCAAAAACCATACCGCACTAAACACCGCGAGTGAAGCTCCCACTAATAAAGAAAGTAGTACATTAAACGCTAAGGCTTGAGAGAAATCATCTGAACCTCCCACTAAAAATTCTTGTAATGCAACATTCTTAGAGAGCATTAATGCTATATTAAACGTCATTAAGACAGGAAAAAATCCTCGAAAAAGCCCCTTGAATTCCTCGCTCTGAGTCCTTTCTTGGATTCCATATTCCATTCTAAAGCCTATTGTATATTTATGTATAACTAAAAGAAGTGGTCCAAAAAGATAGCCGGGTAAGATACCTCCAATAGCCGCAGAAATCCACGCAATTAACAAAATGAGAAAAGAATCAAATCCCATGCTATTTATTGGAGAGAACGCGATAAAACCTTGACCACCAGATATAATAAATATAATCATGATAGTTGTGAAAATCGCTAAAACTATCAACATTACTATAAGCGGTTTTTTATATCGAATAATTGAAGACATGATTTTTTTTCTTTATTATTTTAAACTATATTTTTCTCTAGGAGTATTTAAAGATATTGCTTGCACTTATTTTCGCATGGATACAAGATTAATACTAATGATAAGAAAGTTTTATAATCTTGTTCATAGATTAATAATTAGATATGGATGCGAAAGAACGAGTATTAATGGCAATGGACCACAAGGAACCAGACAGAGTTCCTTCATTTGAATTATCAATAGATAATTTGAAAATATGCGAACATTTTGGTCAAGAATATGTATTTCAAGGATTAGTAAAAAGTTTTAAGGATACATATGAGCTTTGTGATGGAGATCTTGAAACTTTTACTAGCACAATTTTAAGTGCAACAGAAACACGATCGTATATCAAAAACACACTCAAGCAGCATCTTAATTTATATCAAAAGATTGGCATTGATTTATCCGTCGTCCCATTTACCGGATATATTTTATTTCCCAAATACTGTTTTGAGGACTATTTCATTGATGAATTTGGACGTGTGTTTGATTTAAGACGGAATCCTGCAGATATGATGGACATCGCGTATTATAAAACGGGTCATTTTAATAATTTTGAGGAATATGAAGCATTCGAACCTCCTGATCCCAAAGAAAAGCGAAGAGAAAAATACTTTAAGGCAATGAAAAAAATCGAAGGGCAATATGAAGGAAATGTATGCGTTATCCCTTCTATGTGGGGTATTTTTGAGCCCACTTGGCAATCGTTTGGATTTTCTACTTTTAGTAAATTAATGAAAGCTAAGAAAAAAATGGAGAAGATTTTTAATGATAGAGGACAATTTGCGCTTAGTTTGGTAGAAACCTTTATTGAATGGGGAGAAGATGGAGCAATACTTATATATGATGATTTTGGATATAAATCCGGTCTTTTAATGGGTCCTAGGCTTTTTAAAGATTATGTAATCCCATGGATAGATAGAATTTGTACCCTTGCTCATGAAAATGGCGTAAAAATTATTCTTCATAGTTGCGGTGATATTTTTGAGATATTCGATGACCTAGTAAACACCGGAATTGATGCAGTCCATCCAATAGAACCCACAACGAGTAATCCAGAATATGATATATTCAAACTGAATCAGAAATATCAAGGAAAACTCACTTTTATTGGAAATGTTTCTCCTCAAGATTTAGCGAACAAAACACCAAAATTTATCGAAAAGTATACTCTTAAGCTTATAGAGGAGCTCGCCCCTGGAGGAGGGTTTATTCTAAGTTCTGGGCATAGTATAAACCCAGCAGTTAAATTGGAAAATTATCTTAAAATGCAACAGATCATAGAGCAATACGGGAGTTATCCAATTGATTTAAGGTAAGAAACATAATCTCATATGAAGGATATTAAAGGTAAAAAAATGAAAAAAGAGTATATAGTAATTTTTTTGGATGATTTAACGGTCTTTTAGCTTGTCTCTCTTTTGTTGGTGTAATATGTCCACTCTATCTTTGATTTCTTGGTATGTCTCTTGCCGTATCGGAAATCTGCTAATTGATAGGATCCCTATTATTAATGCGATACTAGGAAAGAGAAACATCAATAGCCGAAGTCCAATTATAATCTCGAAAGTCACACTCTCAGGTTCAAATACTGTCCATCCAGTACTATTAAAGACTAAGCTAATTGTTAAGAAGATGAAAATGGTGGATAATCTTATAACTAACGCATTTACCCCATAAAAACCTCCCTCTCTTCTCACACCCGTTTCCAACTCATCATAATCTGCAATTGTAGATACAATTGGATCTCGAAAATATAATGAGCCCGCAAGACCAGCGCCTAAAAGCATAAAACTAATTAGTGCTCCTATATAACCACCGATTTCTGGTGAGAGAAAGGTGAAGGGGATAAGCCCAAGAATAAACACGACCATTGAATACATAAAACCTTTCCTTAAACCAATCTTTATCGTAATAAAGCGCCACAGAAAGTTAAAAAATGCTGCTGAGATGAATGCCACACCTAATAAAAGACTCAATTGAAAACCTTCAGGAATACCTAACACAAATTTTCCATATAACGGAACAATCGTGGGTAACATCCCAAAAACATACCAATTTGCCAATGCCGCAATGGTGTATGATTGGAAAGCCTTATTTTTTAACGTATGTTTAATTGACTCGAAGAAATTAGGACCCGACTTAGCTTCTACGATAAATTCTTCCCGTTCCTTTAACCCGAAAAGAATGAAAATAATTGCGGAAATAGTAAATATGATCGCAATGACTATACCAGTCATAACATACCCTTGTTCATATGCTGGGTTAGTATAATCTTTAATAAAAAAGCTTGGCAAAATGAATGCTACAATTAATCCTAATACCGAAAAGATTTGTCTTGTGATATTTGCTTTTGCTCTGGAATCAAGATCGGGGAACATCACTGGAAAGGAACTTGTCGCATTAATTGAAAACATCGTATAAATAGTGTCGAAGAGCATAATGATGATTATGAAATATACGAAAGCTAAAAGATTATTAGCAGGTGGAGTCCATAATAAAACTATGATAACCGCGAATGGTATAAAAGAAGCGATTACGTAAGGGCGTCGCTTCCCCCATTTTGTGCTTGTTCGATCTGAAACGATTCCGAGTAAAGGATCGTTGATACCATTCCATAGAGCCCAAAAAATAAAAGCGATCGTAATCCAATTTACATCTAATTTTTGTATAGAATAATAGAACGTAAATATCAAAAAAGTAAAGAATTGATATGCGGAAATATCACCAAATTGCCCAAAACTAAAGGCGATTGCACGCTTTAATGAATAACCCTCATCTTCAGATAAATGTTTCTTTGACATAATTGCTTATTTACATTTTAGAATTAAAAGTTTACGATAGTTTATAAAAAGAAACAAGGTTTAGCGATTTTTCTATTTGGTATTATAAGAAGCCTTATGAGTTCTATTTATTATCTTATTAGTAATAAGTAAGAGATTCTTATTCTGAAATTAAATATTATTTCATCATATTTAACAAGAAAATGCTATCAGTAAAGGATATAGTAGAACAAGGATATGATAAGATCGCGGAAGATTATTATTCTCACCGAGATCTGAATAAGTTTAACGGAGAACTTGAAAAGTTTTCTGAATTAATCCCTCCTAACGCAAGAGTTTTAGATGTTGGCTCTGGAGCTGGGATCCCCACCGCGAAATTTTTGGTTAAGAAAGGGTTTAAAGTTACTGGAGTTGATATTTCAAATAGTATGCTTGAATTAGCCCAAAAAAATGTTCCAGAAGGGGATTTTATTAAAATGGATATCAATAATCTTGACTTTCCTGAGAATTCTTTCGATGGTCTTATTTCTGTTTATACATTATTCCATATTCCCCGAAAGAAGCATGGAAAAATATTTCAAGATTTCTATAAAATATTGGATAAGGAAGGTATTCTTATGATTAATACTGGAATCTCTGAATCAGAGAGTTTTACACGATTTTTTGGAGTAAAAATGTTCTGGAGCAATTACAGTCCGGATAAAACCTTAGATTTAGTCAAAGATGCGGGATTTTCAATATTATTTGAAGGAATACTTGTTAGAGGGGGAGAATATCAATATTGGATATTTGGAAAAAAATAAAGAAAATTATAA
>SHMW01000118.1 GCA_008080735.1 Promethearchaeota archaeon | reverse complement strand
ACACCCTTATATTCGGTACTATTGCCCCCTAAGATTGAAGCTACCCAAGTTCCATGACCATCACTATCTTCAGGATTAGTTTGATTATTAACTACGTCATAATATGTTATTCTATCTACTCCCGCCTCAGTGAATACATCATGATTATCGTCAATACCTGTATCTATTACCGCCGCATTAATTCCATATCCAGTGTATCCTTCAGTTAAACCAGAGTTATAAAGACCGATATAATCCCGAGCGTCATAAGGTATTGCTAATTTAAGATTATTATAAGTTTTTGGAAGATCTACCGAAATTAGGTACACTACTAAAGGGGATATAATAATTAATAATAGTAGAAAGCAATAATGAGATTTTTTCACGGTTCTATACTAAAAGAGTTTATATTGACAAATCTATATTATTAAGATAATAAAAAAGAAATGGCTTATAAAATGACCGATAGGGACGAATTAACCAAATCTCGTATGTACGCTCGACAGCAATTAATTGAAGGATGGAGCCAAGAGGTTCTGGATAACGGCTGTGTGATGATTATAGGTGTGGGAGCGTTAGGTTGTGAAATTGCCAAGGATTTTGCGCTGATGGGGATTGGTAAACTGATATTGGTAGATTTAGACTTGATTGAAACTTCAAATCTCTCACGACAAATGCTTTTTCGCCCTGGAGATGAGGGAAGGCCGAAAGCAGAAGTAGCGGCAGAACGCCTAAAAGAAATGAACCCATACTTGGAAATTGAACATTATTTTGAAAAATTGCAGAAACTTCCGACAGCTGTATATGAAGAGGCTGACATCGTCATTGCCGCATTGGATAATTTTAATGCAAGATTAGACTTAAACAAAATTTGTATACGATTAAAAAAGCCTATGATAGAGGGAGGAACAGTCGGATTTGAGGGACATGTGCAAGTTATCATCCCGGAGGGTTCAGGGCTTCAATATAAAGATCGCGACAGAGAAATCGAAAAAATTGTCGAATCTAAATTATGGGAATTAAGTGAGGAGGTATATCCGGACTATTTTGAAGCACAAGAGAGAATTTATGAGTTAGAAGAACAAATCGAACAAATAAAACGCAATCACATAGATCCGGTGAAAGAAGCAATAAGAAGGGAAGTCGAAGAGGAATTTGATGAAAATTATGCTCCTAATATTATGGATCAAACAGCGTGTTATCGATGCTTAGTTCCAATCCCGCCGCCTGATAATAAATTAGTCGCAGCATGCACGCTCAAGGGTTTACCAAGAAATAGGAATCAATGCGTAATTAAGGCAGAAGTGGATTTTGAGAAAGAATACGATCATAAACCAGATCTCAATAAGGATGACGAAGTACTCAAATTAAAAAAATTAGCCCAACAAGAGTTGGAGGAATTGCGAGAGCGGGTATTTGACGAGAATGTGCCCCCAGAAAAGAAAGAATCCTTAACAGCTGAAGAAATACAAGAATGGAAAGATAATATTCAAAAAACGTTCGGTCCAGATTATCAATTTGAGGAGATGGAAAATATCTTAGGAAATAAAATTGCGGCGATTCAGACGGTCAGTTCCATCATCTCTAGTATCGAATCTCAAGAGGCATTAAAGCTCTTATTTCGAGTGAATGGGCGAGATATCGGTCCACCCATGGAACCGCCCTATATAAACTATAATGGAGTCTATGGTCAATTCGACCCGATAGAAGTGTCGAAACGAGATGATTGCCTTGCGTGTGGGGATGTAGAAGGAGAGGAAAACGTCCAGATCGTGGTCCCATTCGATGCAGATGTTGCCTACATATTTAAAGCAATGAAGATAAGCGGTCACGATTTAGATCGTAAAAATTGGTTGATCACAAATCCTAGGAACAAAGAAATCTATTGGGATCCAAATGCGAATAACCCAATCTTTAAAGATCCGGATGTAAAACTAAGAGGGGAACTAAAATTAGAAAGTAACGAAATAATTTCACTCACACCCATCGGAAAAGCGAAGGAAGAATCAAATATTGATAAATATAATGTAATAATTACGTATATGTGATTCTTTAGTTTTTCTTGTGGTCTTTTACATATTGAATTAAATCGTCGATGAGATAGGTATCAACACCAGCATTATCACCCGTGAGCATATCCTTTCTCATATCTCCAATATATAGCATCTCATCACTTTTGATCCCATAATGATTTTTTATGATAACGAGTCCTTCCGGTTCTGGTTTCCATCGTCTCACATCTTCTCTCCCCACAATAAAATCAAATTTGTCTAAAATCTTTTCTTTTTTTAGAGACTCTATGACGGTTTTACGGGTATTTAATGACAAAATCGCCAATTTTGCCCCATCATCTATACCAAATTCATTCTTATATTTAATAAAATATATAGATTCTTCAATTGGGGTATTATTATCGATATTTTTCACTTCAAACTCTCGAATTATATCAAAAAAGTTTTCCAGTTCTTTTTTATCATCCTTGCTTACTACATAACTAAGACACCCGGAAATGCTATTGAATTGACAGGAGGTATTATATATGTTGGAATATCTTTCGCTTAATATCTGCTTTAGTTCTTTCCAATTTACATTTAATTTTACTATGGTACCATCTAAATCAAACACCAAAACCTTTTTATCTTTAAAGGATGATTTTTTTAACATTTGAAATTTCTCAACAACATGATTTTCTTAAAACAATAAATAAATCGAAAAAAAAGAAGTTTAGTAAAAGGAATATATTTGAAGAGCTTTAGAAAATTCTAAATCTTGGTTTCAAGTTTAGAAATCTTTTTCTCTAATTTTCTAATTTTCTCTTCCGTTTCGTCGGGATTCACTTGGACTGTCTGGAGACTCTCTTCTAAAATATCTATTGCTTTTTTATAATAGCGGATGCTGTTGATATAATCTTTCCGCTTCTCCGCTTTTTCACCCGCGTCTTGAGCATATTCGAGCTCCATATCGGTAGTTTTCTTTTGCACCTCTAAAATTTTAAATGATATTTTTCCAATCGCATCCTCAAAATCGAAGCCCGACGCTAAATAAAGGGCTTTCTCGTATTCTTTTAATGCCGCTTGATAAATCATCGCATTCTCCGAGACCTCACCTTTCTTGATAAATTTATTCATAAGTTTTTCTGCTTCTTCAGTATTAATATTTTTCGCTTTTTGTTTGAGAGTGTCAAATTCTTTATCATTTGAAAGTAATGAGTTTAAATTTTTATTCTTTTCAAAATGGATTGCCCTAGTCTCTTGGAAAGATTTAAATTTGCTTTCTGCAACTTCCAATTTGGTGGGAATGATTATGTTCAATTCTAAAAGCTGATATACTTCATATAAGACAATTTTTACATCGATATTTGCGATATTTGTTACTCGGTTTAAAATGTTATTAATAAAGAAGAAAGGTTTCTCAAGCAATAACTCTTTTGCAATTTTCATTATTGCTCGTTTAACATAGTTTTCGTTGATGTTTTCCGATACATCTGGAGGGATAGTGTGGGATAGTACCATCGGAAATACTAGTTGAACGTTATATGTATTTATTATGTAATCTATTGACTCATCAAAAGTTAATTGTCCCGAAGATTCATATCGTAAAATATTTGCTCTATATCTTCGTTCATAATCGATAATGAATTCAGAAACAAGGTTTTTAAGACTGTCTGAAGCTTTTTGTTCGAGTACTAAGCAACTTCGGATCAAATCACCGCTTTTCAATAAAATAGTGAAATCTTTGTAATCAAATTCGTAAAACTGCTGATCAGAGACGGAAATTTTCTCTTCTTCCCCACCATTATTAAACGATTCATTTTGAGAGAAACTGATATTTGCCTGAATAAACCCAGAGAGTAATCCAACATCAACCCCCGCACCTGTAATCGGATAGTCAACAATCGCCGAACCAGAACTTTTTGACATTAAAATAATATGTTTAATATTTAATACATCTAAAAATTTCTGCCAAATAAGTTCTTGGTACATTTTCTCCCGTTTTTCTTCGGAATCCATCTCACTAATTCTAATATTCGCATGGATTTCAAACCCCATATCACGTAACCGAGATTTGACGCAATTGATGCACTTATTAGGATAATCAAGACATTTATCCTTATCAATACCACAATTAAATCCTATGCGACTTATTTCGAAATAAACCATTTTATTCCCATACCTGATAAATTAGTTTCAATTACCCTTTTTTATAAGATTATATAAATCTTCTAATTTACCCTTTCTAATATAAAAAGATAGTATTTATTTAAATCCTTAATCTATAAAAAAAACTCTGAAGCAATATCACGAATCATTTACCTTCAAATCAGATTTAAAAGGAAACCAAAAAAACTAGAAAAAATCAAAAATAGGAAGGGACTTGGAAAATACTGTAGGGATCGATCAATCCATTGCGTATTTCTCTGTCCATTTTTCAGCTTTCTTTTCAAAACTTTTATGCGAGCGAAAATATTGCTCACCCGCTTCATGATTCAAGGGGTCTCCTGGGTTAAAGAAAGGAGGCTCTACATGCATCATGCCCTTCAATGCTTCAATAATATTCGTCAAAGTCTTTGATGGTGTCCACCCACTTGCCCCTGTCGCGGGATCCACCTTTCCAACTTTATCGGGATTAATCAAATCCAAACAAATATTAAGTTTTCCTGGGGGGATGGATGAATCAATATTTGGATGCCACATTAACGTTACTGCATAAACATAAGGAGGAGCGAAGGGATAGTTATCGGGAAACTTAATTTCAAAAACAAAACGACCTCCCTCGTAGGGAGTATCTTCTTTTCCGATGATAGTTAATCTGAGGTGATCGATACTTCGTCCCCACGGTTCCAATATCACATGCTCATCATCTTTATAAGCCTCAATCGCTTCCGCATAGTCAGTCTCTTCTCTAATCGTTTGTCACCATTGTTTATTTATTAGATAGAATAGTATATTTTTAAATCTTAGATTTAGTAAGTTTATAAAATTATATATTTAGTAGTTAAAAAATTTTGTATAAGCAAAAATCCATTTTTATTTTAACATTTTTAGTGTAATGATAAATGAATAGTAAATAATAATTTAATCCATTTTATTTAATAAAAAAGGGAGTTCGTCGTCTTTATAGTTATATCGATAATAAAATAGTATGTTGATTT
>SHMW01000117.1 GCA_008080735.1 Promethearchaeota archaeon | reverse complement strand
ATTCCGATATTAGGAAATTATAAGATAAAATTAAACTAAATAAAAAAACAAATTTTAAAAATAGGAGGAAATAAACTTGTCAGTGGGAAAAAACAATAGTAAAAATCATAATTCAAATAATGATAAAAACGGAATTGTATATATATGTGAGAAATGTGACAGAGTATATAGAATTATGAACAATGCTCAAAAGAATCTTCAAGGAGAGTTAATCTGTTCTGAAGATGGTAAGAAACTTCTGAAATATAAAAGAATAGAGCAAAGTAAAAAATGAATAAAAAAATAAGAAAAATTAAAGTCGAAGATGAGCTATAATTATGGAGAGCATCTGGAAGTTATTTTAGATAAAGCTCGAAATTTTGAAGAGATAGAAAAAACCATAAAGGATGTCAAGAATCAACTTAAAAATATTAAATATAAAGATTTAGAAATCAAATCAGACAGCTATGAGTTTATAAAATCTATATTGAAAGTTTATAGAAAATACTATAAACAAAAACTCTTATCTATCAAAGTGAAAGACCTCCAAAAAGCAATCAAAATCCAGGAAAAAATATTATCAGAGATTTATGAATATATGTTAAAAAATAAAGAGAATTTGATATTAAGAATAAAGGAATGGGAAGCGCTTAAAAAAAGAGTTCTTGAATATGAAAAATCGAATTGGCAAGCGATTAAAGATTTGGTTGAAAAGCTTTCCAACCGCTATTTTGAAGATGGTTTTAAAAATAAAGCAATTTTCATCTATTGGAAAGAGGAGAACTACGGGGAAGCAGCGGAGCAAGGATTCAATTATTATTTCAATTCGAACCAACAGGATTTACATTCTATTATGATCGATGGGGATGTATTTACTGTGACGAAATCTGGATCAGAAATAAAGTTAACTTCACATCTAAAAGTAAGCCATAGATCATTTAACAAAGATAATTATAAGCATGGAAAGTACAGAATCTGGGCTGACGAGAATGAAAGTTTTTATTTTGCTCTAAACGAAAATCCCAATTTTATTCCAATTTTAAATCAATTAAATTCGATAAATCCCAAACATAGTGATGATGCGGTAAAATGGGCACAAGTTTTTCAGTCAGTAAGGACGATTAGGGATGACAAAGACATAGAAAAAATCAAAAATTTTACTACATCTTTGAAAATTCACGAAAGTTCGCGAAATATTGTCCAAGAATGGGAAAGTATTCAAGAATTAGAGGAATCAATTGAGGAAAGTTATGAAGATCTGAGTGCAGATGAGTTAAAGAAAAAGATTGACTTGAGAAAAAATGGAGAACCTAAAAAAATTACTTCAAAGCGAACTATTTATTCCCGGGACCCACTCATTAAAATGTATGCTAAAAAAAGAGCAGGCGGAATATGTGAATGCTGCGGAGAAAAAGCTCCTTTTAAAAATAAAGATGGAAAACTCTATTTAGAAACGCATCATGTGATCCCGCTTTCGAAAGGTGGCAAGGATTTACCTGAAAATGTCGCTGCTGTTTGTCCAAATTGTCATAGCGCTTTACATCATTCTAAAAATCGCGAAAAATTAAAAAAGCGAATAAAAAAGAGTTTGGAATTATGAATTTCCATTGATTTAGATTATGTTTAAATAACGGAGACAAAGTTTAATCTTTTGTTTTAAATTTATGGTTTGAAAATTATGGCTTTTTTTGCCTCCCTAATGTTTTAATAATTTGGCTTTTATTATTCTTTTAACTATTAGAATAAATTAGACAAAAACCTTAGGAAATATGAAAGAATTTAAGATAAATGAATATTTAAAGTTAAAATTGGAAGACGACGAAACCTTGATTTACATTAATGGAGAACAATTCGCTCATTGTAAATATTTACTTTTAAACATCCCTGTAAACGATTTACAACTAGTCGAGGATTTAGATTCAATAGACGAAATCAAGGATAAGCTTGATCACTCTTTAGAACCAGAAGTGGATCTGCAAGGAAATCTAAGACGGGAAAATATGATTGATCCTCAGACGGAATTTTTAGGCCATTGCTCAAATCTACAAGCATGGTATGAAAACAATTACGATACCAGATTATTAGATTCGAAATTATCGTTTCCGCTACTGAGAAAGTTATCGGTGGTGGGAGATAAGTTGGCAGAAAGGATGTACAAGCAAGAGATGTTAAAAAGGATTGAGAGTGGATACACTCCTGTAATCCTATTATTAATAGCAGAGGGATATCTGGAGGACCTTGAAAAAGAAGAATATGAAACCATCGCTAAAACTATTGAAGAGAAGATGCTCCAAAAAAATGCTGCTATAGGTGGAGAGATTTTAAAATTATTCTACATATTATCTGAAAAAGAAGAAAAAGTAAAAAAACTGAAAACAAAATTATCGAAAAAAGATTGGAAACCTGAGAATGCAAAAAGCTGGGAAATGCTGGCAAATATGTATTACAATCTTGATAAATATGACGATGCTATTGAAATTTATAATACTCTATTAGAACAAGATAAAAACGACCCTCATTTCTATATTTCTTTAGCCAAATCATTTTTTCAAATAGATGAAATCAAAAGAGCGGAGAGATATGTCAAAATAGCCATTGAATTAGATGAGAATTCTGCATATTCTCATTATTTATATGGCCATATTATCATTTCCGATGAAAAATATGAGAGAGCTATTGATGAATTGAATACTGCTTTAGAATTAGATCAGGATCTATTGAAGGCTAAAGAGGATTTAGCTTTCATATATGCTGAACGAGGAGAAACTAAAAGAGCTATAGAGGAATATGAAAAATTAAGAGAAAAAGGGATTGAAAATAAATATTTGTTAGATAGTCTCGCATATCTTTATTTTGAAAATCAGCAATATCAGAAAGCAATGGAAATATTCGAAATAATTGATCAGAAATATCCCAATATCGAAGAATATATGATCAAATTGGGAGAATGTTATTTCAATACTAAAAACTATAGGAAGGCTATAACTATTCTCCAAAAAGCAAGAAATCTTTACCCCAAAAATCCAACCATAAGATTTCTTACAGGTCATACTCTAATTTCTTTAGATAAATTCTCTGAAGCAAAAAATGAACTAAATATTACTCTACAGTTTTATCCCGAATTTCATCAAGCAAGAGAAGATCTCGTTTATATATATTCTGAAGAATCAAATTTTTCGAAAGCTATTGAAGAATATGAGATATTAAAAGATTATGGTTATCAAACGGATACATTGAAACAAAATATGGAAGTGACCTATGCAGAAATGAGAGATCAAATTAACCAAGAATAAAGGATTCTATATCTAATTATTTTGGCTTCATTTTATTCAATTTTCGTTTGAGGAGTGAAATGTTAAATGGAGTAAGGATTTAAATAGAAAAATTGGAAAACATCATAAAAATAAGAAGGTTGAAGTGGGAATTCTTAGTTTGTAATAAATGGGGATGGGGTGATAGCGAAAAACACTATGCGGATCCTTTTGTGGTAGCTTTGGCTAAAACTTATGACCTAAAAGTGGTGACTTATGAAACAGGAAATAACCCAAATTCAATAGGAAGAGCTTGTGAACTCCTAAATGTTGAGATTTCCAGATTTATTGATTTTTTAAGGGATGAAGATCTTATTTTTCGATAATTAAATGGATTTTAGGCTTAATGTAGGTAACTCAAATCAATTAAAATATGTATGAATAATATCTAAGGTTTAAAAATATATGTAATAAATAGACTGAAAACTATGAAAAATATGTAAAATTATCGCAATTAGGGCAATAAGAATATCCCTCTTTCTCCTTCTCTATTTCGAACCCGCAGATATTACAACAGACTAATATCATCCTCTCATCCAAATTATCGAAAAAGATGTCAAAAAAAATTATACCAATTTGATTGGTTTTATCTGCGAGACGTTATCTACTTTCTTGACGCGATAAATGGTATCGGCCAGATCCTCGAGCTCCCGATGATGCGTCACGATAATCATCTGCGGCAACGAGCTTTTTTCCTTCAGGAAGTTTGACATAATCTTCACTAATTCTCGCCTCCGCTCCTCATCCAAATGCGTCGTGGGCTCATCCATAATGATCGTCGAAATATTTCCCGCAATAACCTTAGCAATAGCAAGCCGAAGCGCGATTGCAACCGCTACCATCTCGCCACCGCTGATGGACTTAACCGAAATATCGCCGGTGGGTCCGAACAATGAGATGTCGAAATCCTTGTTCAGTTCGATGTCTGTGATGTCAAGGTTAAAATAATCCAAATATTCTCGAGCGGATTCTGAGATAATTGGCGCAATTTTTTCCCGCATAAACTTCTGAACACCGTCTTTTGAAAACGAGCTGCGGATGTCTCTCAGATACACCAGAAATTCTTTGACTTGTTTAAGCGCTTGAAATTCGGTGTCCAATTTCGTCAATGTTTCGTCAATCTCTTTCAAGTCCTTCCTTTCATCTTTCAACGACTTACTCTTTAACTCGATTCCTTCCTGAAGTTTAGACTTTTCATTTTCGAGCGTGCTGTAAGTCTTTTGGATTTTCTTATGGGTTTTTTTATCATATTGTAATGCGTTCAAATCGCTCGCAAGAGAAGATTGCTTTGACTTAAGAGCTACCAAGTCTTCCTCGAGTTCTTCGATTGATTTCTTGTAGTCTCCAATCTTTTGGCTTTTTGATTTCAAGACTTCAAATCTTGTACTCAATTCCCGCAGCTCTCGTAGTCTCTCCTTTGGTGCCTCCGGAACCGCCTTGAGTGTTTCTTTTAGCTGTTGTAATTTCTTCTCGATTTTACTGATTTTTTGCTCAAGCGCTTTTTGATCATCCTCTATTTTTTCCAAATCTCGCTCATCTTTCAGAGATCGTACTGCTGCGAGGTAAGTGGTGTGACCTTCCTTCAATGCTTTGAGGTTTGTCTCAAGCGTTCCTATAATAGCTTTAACCTGCTCAAGCTGTTCTACTTTTTCTTTTAGCTCCTTCTTTTGCCCCTCCAACTTTTCCATAGCACCTTTGGATTCCTTGAGCGTTCGTTCCAAACCCCCCAATTTATCTAACTCTAACGTTTTCACTTTATCCAACTCATTCGAAATTTCCGTAAGTTCCTTTTCCTGTTCCCCTATTTTCTCTCTCTTGACCCCTCTTTCTTCGGTAATCTCCTTCAGCTCTGATGAAAACTCCTCCACAACTGTTTTTCGATGATCCACCGTCAACTCCATATGGCACACAGGGCATTTATCTTCCTCGCCTAAGATATTCTGATATTCCTCAATTTCGCGTATTCTGCCGTTGATCTGTCCTATTTGTTCTTGAAATTGTGAGATTGCTGCTCTTTTCTGTGATCGCTTCTCCTCTAATTCCTTGATATGCTCTAACTGAACTTCTCGAGCCGCCTCGGGTAAAAACTTCTTAGCCTCGTCTGAAATGGTTGAAATGGTTTCCTCAGCACTTTTAATATCTTCTTGGGTATGGTTCAATTC
>SHMW01000116.1 GCA_008080735.1 Promethearchaeota archaeon | reverse complement strand
ATTGGATTCATATTTGAAGGAGGCCACCAAAGATCCTTTTTCAGGAAATTTACGCCCATTTAATCAACTCAAATCAGATCTAAACGACGTATTTGAAGATAATCGGGTATTTTCTTAAGAAGCTTGAAATGAATTTTAAGAAAACATGCGATCAAGATTGAATAGGTTAGCTTTATCGTATTTTTTTATAAAACCTTTAAATAAATTATTTATACTAATGAGGTTTAACTTTTATAATAAAATTTAAAGGTTTGTTGATATGATGCTTAAAATAATACAAGATAACGAAAACTATATCGAAATAAAAAATGGGAAGGTACACTTTGAATTTTTTAAGAAAGGTTCTCAGCATGGACTTTTCAACATTGGCTTCCACGATTTTAATGATATAGAATGTTATCTTAAAAATTGTTACGCATGCATAAATTATTTTAAACATGGCAGTGAGAATCTTGCTGAGTATGCCTCTACCTTATTTGATTTTGAATCAGTAGTAGAAGATATTGATGATAAGATCGGAGAAGGCTTACAAATTATTTTTTCGAGAATATCCCCGGCTGAAAATATATTCGATTATAAGATACTCGTAAAAATTTACGATGAAAAAGATTTCCTACTCATACAATTAATCGATCTTCGGGATTTAAGTTCTACACCATATCGTATTCATAGTATTTCACCTCTCACGATAAAAAATAGTCCCTTATGGCTGACTGGAAATGAGTCATCAACCGATTTAACGCATATTTCTTGGTTTAAAAACGGATGGCAAAGCTGGAGCCCTTGTAAGATATTTTTTGGTGATGAGAAAGATAGGAAAGGTCCTCCTCTTAAAATATTTAAAAGAACTTTAGATAGTCAAGATTATGAGATTGATGGACGCTTTTATAGTGAATATAATACCGTTATAACGGACAGAGATACGGAAAATTCTCTTCTCTTGGGATTTACAACGCTTAATGAACAATTTTCACGAATCATTCTCGATTATAGTAAAAAAGATACAATTAAGCTTTTAACCGCCTTTAGTTGCATGGACGGTATCAAACTACCAGATTCATCAATTAAATCCTCTGAAGAGCTTCAAATCGGTATGAAAACTAGAAATCTAGCATATTATGGCCTCATAGAATATGCTCAAACAGTTAAAACGCATATCCAGCAAGAACGGATTGCTGAAATTCCGATCGGGTGGTGCTCTTGGTATTATTATTTCACTGAGATCTCAGAAGATGATATGATAAAAAACCTCAATTTTTTCAAAGATAACGAGGATACCTTACCTATCGATTTTATTCAATTAGACGACGGTTATTTCACGAAAATAGGGGATTATAATATAATGAATCAGAAATTCCCCCATGGTCTTTATTGGTTATTTAAGAAAATACAATACGCGGGGTTCAATGGAGGAATTTGGACTGCCCCATTTTTTGCCGAAAAAGATTCGGAATTGCTTCAAAATCATGAAAACTGGTTTTTGACCAAAAAAGGAAAAGATAAACTGATGAAAACTCATTTTAATTGGGGAACGTTTGAATATAGCTTAGACTTGTCAAAAAATGAAGTTTTAAAATATCTTGAAGAATATTTTCGTGATTTTCTTTATGCGCTTGAAGATCCTAATAAAACTGAAAAGTCAATTATTGATTATTTTAAAATTGATTTCCTCCATGCCGCAACCCCATATGAAGCAGACTACGAGGATAAAACACAAACTCGTGCTCAACGCTATTATAATGGTATAAAAGCTATACGAGAAGGGATAACTGATGATTCATATTTACTCGGATGTGGTGCTCCTTTAGGCCCATGTGTAGGATTAGTTGATGCTATGAGAATTGGAATGGATACTGCACCTCAATGGAAAAAATGGGATTGGTTAGGGGACAAATTTGGGTTTAGCCTCCCTAGTTTGAAACGTGCCTTGATGAATATATTATATCGATCCTTTATGCATACCTATTTTTGGATAAATGATCCCGATTGTTTAATGATCCGGAGGACTGATACCGATCTAAATATAAACGAAATAAAGCTTCAATTGACTCTATTTGGGTTATCAGGGGGACAAGTCCTTATCTCAGATGATATGTCCAAATTATCTGATGAAGAGATAAACGATGCGAAGCTAGTTTTGCCTCCCTATAATTCAGAATTGACCGACCCTATAGTAACCGATGCCTTCACTTCGAAACTACCCACTATATATTTTCTTGAGACTCATGAATATATTGGCAAACGATATCTCGCTGCGATAATTAATTGGGATGATAAATCGGTCGATAGATCCATTTCTGTATCGGAAATCATTCCTGATTTGGTAACGGATGAAAAACACTTTTTAGTATTTGATTTTTGGAACCAACAATTTCTCGGAGAATTTGGGCGAAACGATCCAATATCTCTTCAAATTCCCTCACATCATTGTGCCTATCTGTCTATTATTTATGTAAATAATTTCTTAAAACAAGAACCACTCTTTCTCTCGTCTAATCTGCATATCTCGCAAGGATGTTATGAAATCACAGATTTTGATTACGATGAGGAGGAAAATATTATATCGATGATTATTGATTTAATCGGAGAACGAGAAGGGGATGTGTTCATAAAACTCCCATCCGAGAAAAATATTTCTGAATGTGAATTTCCAGTGTCACTTTTTGACCAAAAAAATAACATATGGAAAATAAGTGTTAGGTTTACCAATAGTATCTCACTGAATATCTCCCTTTCTTAAATTGGTCTGATTTTTATAATATTTTTTTTATTATCCTAATTTATTACAATTATATCATGACTCACTTTTTAAAAGAATTTTTAACACCTAAAAGTATTGCGGTTTACGGGGCCAACAACAAGGGAGCGGGAATTGGTTCATTTCAGCTAATGGGATTAATTGTCTCTGGTTTTAAAGGTAAAATCTATCCCATTCATTTAAAATTAGATTCAGTGATGGGCTATAAAGCATATAAATCTATCTCTGATGTCCCAGAGGTTCCTGACCTTGTTATAGTCATATTACCTCCAAAAGTAGTACCTCAAGTATTTGAAGAATGCGGAGAAAAGGGTGTGAAGCGAATTGTATTGATATCGGGGGGATTTCGGGAACTTGGTGGAGATCGTACAAATACCTTACGCGAAGAAATCCAAAAGATCGCGAAAAAATATGGAATTAGATTTATTGGGCCTAATTGTTTAGGAATTTATAACAGTTGGATATATCCCGATGATCCCTCTAGCGCACTTAACACAGCGATTTGGGAAAAGCAACAGCGAGGCTACTTTTCCATCGCATCTCAAAGCGGGACATTAGCAAGCCACATCTTTTTCGATCCGGAGAATCTCGATTTGGGAATTAGCAGATCGCTTTCCTTAGGGAATGAAGCGGATATAGATGTTGTTGATTGTCTGGAATTCTATAAAGATGATGAAAAAACAAAAGCTATAGGGTTATATATTGAAGAATTAAAACGTGCTAAGACATTTCTGAGGGTAGCAAAAGAAATAACTCCAAGAAAACCAATTATTACCATCTACGTAGGGGGATCTGAAGCCGCACAACGAGCAGTAAAAAGTCATACTGGTTCCCTAGCGGGTAATGCGAAAATCTATGATGCTGCCTTTAAAGAAGCGGGTGTCGTGAAAACAGAATTAGTAACTGAATTTTTAGATTTAGCACGTGTGTTAACAAAAGAGATCTACCCAAAAGGAAAACGTTTAGGAATCATTACCAATTCAGGCGGTCCAGGAGTGATGATCGCAAATCATGCAGAAAAACAAGGGTTAAAAGTACCAAGACTGTCCGAACAACTTCGAACTGAGTTGAGAGAATATGCAATTCCGACCGCAAGCTTAAAAAATCCCATTGATACCACCTTCGATATGAATTTTCAAAATTATTACATTAACATCCCAAAAACTTTAATGCAATCTGGTGAAATAGACGCCATAATGATGTATGGTGTATTTGGATTCCAAGATGTTCTTAAAAAACTTATGGAGAATGAACGCGTTGCTCAATATGAAGACTTCCCAGATCAAGTGAAACAAGATCTTCCTTTAGAGAAGATGTTAGTGTCACCTCTCTTAAAGATGTCCAAGAAATTCTCAATCCCCGTGTTTTTAATTAACCCACAGAACTATAATTCACCATGGTCGAAAAGGATTCGAAGCACTGGGGCTATTTTGTTTCAATATTGGGACAGACCAGTTCGTTGCTTAGCAAAATTGTGTGAATACTCTCAATATAGAAGAAAAATGGTAGAAAAAAAATCACCCTAACTTTATTCTAATTTCTCTTTTTGTAAATCATCTTTGTTGTCTGTCTTTCCTTTTAGAATAGAATAAGTAATGTCCAAGTTCTTAAATGTTAATGTGCTATTCTCAGCGACAATACAATGGTCCAGCTTAAATATTTCACCTAACTTAACATTATCAAAGATGATTGAATTCGAAATTTCGTCGTAATCTCCAATCTCACAATTATCGCCAATATAGACGTTTGGACCAAGCAATACATCATCGCCAATTATCACATTCTTTCCTAAAACCACAGGCTCAATAAACGTTGGATAATCCCCGATATATTCTTCAATACGATTATTTAGGATATTTCTACTCAAAAAATCTGTCAATAATTCGGAACTTATCGATTCTTGATCATCCAACTTTTTTTTTATATATTTTAAATCCTTTTCCATGCTAATCCCTATAAATATATAATTACACTAAAATATAGCTACTTTTTAAGTAAATTATGTGTTTAATAGATCTAATAACTCGTCTACTCCTTCTCCCGTACGGGCGCTTGTTAAGACAACCTTAATATTAGGGTTGATATCTTTCGCATCTTTAACCATTTTCTCTGTATTGCTTTCAAGTCGTTCAGCCAAATCAATTTTATTAATCACCGCAATATCAGACATTTTAAATAAGAGGGGATGCTTTTCTACAACCCATTCTCCCTCAGTCACTGATACAACGGTGATTCTTTTATCCATCCCAAGCATAAATTCTGAAGGACAGATTAAATTTCCCACATTCTCCACAAAAACCACATCAAATTCGTCAATATTCACATTTTTTAACACTTTATCTACATGATAAGCGTTTAATGCGCATTCTCTTCCCGTATTTATCTGAATTGCTTTTACAAACTCTTTTTGGATCCGATCGGCATCCACTCTTGTAGCGATATCGCCACATATAACTAAAATCTTGTGGTCTGGCCCAAATTTTTCACTCAATCGTTCAATCAAAGCGGTTTTTCCCGCACCAATCGCTCCCACAAAGTCAAATGATTTGATTCCTCTCTCCTTGAGTCTGTCGTTTATTCCGACTGCGATTAGGTCATTATTTTTTTCTACTTGTTTCTGCGTTTCAATCACAAATTCTCTGTCTACTTCCTTCGCTAATTTTCTACTTTCTAGCTCCATTACTCTATCAAACTTCTCTTCTTTTTCATCAGCCATTATATTTACCGTTCCTTCAGTGGTAATTAATCTATAGATTAGATAATATGATTAGAAATTAAAAATTAATCTATAAAATTAATAAGCTTTTCTCATCCAAATCAAAATATTTAACATTTCCAAAAGGTTCTAGTTTAATGATGGACTTTATTTAGGAATTTTTTTCAAAAAAACTACAATTTCCTAATAATGAAAGAAATAGATTATAAGGCAATCATAGAAAGATATAATCACCAAGAATTAAACAGAGAAAAAACCATTAATCTTCTGGTTTTCCTTATTCAATCGAAGGATGATGCGGGAGTACGACTGGAGATTATAGATTCTCTAGACCAGTTGAATGCATTCGATGAAAAATTATATAAATTCATCGAAAGTTTAGTCATTTCAGATGCGGATCCTTTGATACGAGAAAAAGCCATAGAAATATTGAAAATATATTATTTAGAAAATGCCTTCAAACCCGTCAAATGGGCGTTAGAACATGAGCAAAACTACAACTGTCTAATCTCGTTAATCCATACCTTAGTTAGAATTAATACTCCCTCCTCGAAAAACCTCTTGCTCTCAATTCTAAGAAAAAGACTTTCAGAGAATAAAAAAAATATCGCTCCATTAGGTTTGAGAAAATATAATCACATTATTGATCATCTCTGTGAAAAAGGTATTATCCAAACCTTTAGTTTAGAACATCTTGCGAATCATCTGGTTGGATATATAACGATTGGTGAATTATTAAATACCTTTTATTCTGTTCACTATGAATTAGACCGAACCACATATCTACCCGTGAAGCTTGATATGTCAGATATAGAATTTGAAGTCAGGGGGTGGAAGGCAGAATTCAGAAATGCCATAGAACATCTTTCAGAAATTACAGGATTATTAAACCTTCAAAGCTTAAGACATTTGGATTTATCTAACAACAGAATTAAGAATATCAGAGAATTAGTCGGGCTGAATAATTTGAAATATCTTTATCTTTCAAATAATCAAATTGAAGATGAAATTAATTTCACCTATTTGAAAAAACTGAAAAATCTTGTATATTTAGATATTTCAGGTAATAAAATCGCGTATTGCAGCAGCAAAATTGCTTTACATAAAGATCTTGAGATAAAAGTCCAAAATCTCAATTATTTTCAGTAACATTAAAAAAAGAAAAAAATAATTAAAGGGATAGTTAAAATTTACACAGATTTGAATTCGGTCTTTTTAGTCCCGAATAGTCCCAATGAGACACCAAGTTCGTGAGC
>SHMW01000115.1 GCA_008080735.1 Promethearchaeota archaeon | reverse complement strand
AATGCCTCAACGCCTCCCCATCCTCCATCTGAGTCACTAGCATCGCCTTCATAAGCTTTTGCGGTTGCATTAATGGTTATGGCTAGTGAAGCCTGGGTTATATTATTATCAGACATATCATCTGGCATAATAATTGTTTTTGCCCATTGGACACTTGCTTTCTGATTTGCATTAAGTACAGATCCTTGATGTTCATCCCATTTATGTGATGCATAGAATCCAGAATCATTCAACCCATATCCCAGAGTAGGATATGCATCGAGTCTAGGATTCGTCGAGTTATACCAATAAGGGCCCGTATCATTAGTAGGCATGCCTGAATGAGCTACGAAAGTCTTCTCGGTTCCGTTTATGATTAAGTTCGCTTGCCCGCCGCTAATCTCATACTCAAAATCTACAAGATCCCCGTCAACTACGGGCACCCACCCGCTTCCGCTGGAAAACCCAGAGTTCTCAATCCATTGTGCATCATACGACTGTTTGAACCAAAAATCTCCAATTCCTTGATTCAGAGAAATGGTTTGATTTTCAACCGATATTTTTGGAGCGGACGAGCTCATTAAGAGCCCACTAATGCTAAATAGCACGAGAGAAACCGCAAAAACGGCTAAGATTATCCTACTTTTCGAGTGTGAAGTGTTCTTATTCATTGGAAACCCCTTGAAAGAGTATACTACCAAATTTATTTCTAGTTAAACTCTATTAACATAAATTTCAGAATGCAACTTATATAAATTTAATTCTCATTATTGGAAGTAAAAAGATTTAATATAGCATTCTATAAAAATCAGATCAAAAACCATACATAAATCAACTTAAAAAACTATTAACGCAAAATAAGTGGTATTTTACCATTTAGAACCCGAGAATGTAAGAAATTAGTATTATTCAAATTAGAATCTATGTGGTAAAATTTAATATAGTAAGTTTCTTAAGAAATTAATTATAAGTGAATTAATTATATATTGTTTAATATATTAAATTCTCTAACAATCATATGAGGGTATAATCGTGATTCAAGGAATATTAGCCTTTTCCTTCAATTTGAACGAAAAGGAATCCGGTGAAATCGAGCCGGAGTTTAAACCAATCCAATTAGTATTTACCGAGAAGAAATATGACGAAACAAACTATAGTGAGTTGCTCGTGGAAAATGACATCTTCGCTACCTTTTATCAGCATACCACGGGATTATTTGGTGTGAAATATGATTATTCTAACTTTTACACGGGAAAATTAAAGGAAACACCCTATCAAATCATTTCCTATTTCAAGCAAGTCTCAGACGGTTCGCAATTTCTCACTATATCAATTTTTGATTTAGATGATGAGATTGAACTTTTTGAGGATATCATTAGGGATACAAGCACTCGATTGACTGACGTATATGATAAACTAGCGAAAGCGCGAAAATCTAAAAACTTGGAAGAGATCACCAATATGAATATCCGGCTCAAAAATGAGCTGAAATTTGCGATGTTTCAAGTCGACAGATTATCAAATTTGGATAATATCCAGAAAGTTGCTTTGATCTATAACAGCAAACTGAGATTAGAAATCTTAGATATGCTTCGGGATTTTCCAAAATCAAGAGATTATATAAAGGATAAGATCCAAAAGCTAAAACCCACTGCCAACTTGGATGTGCTTCTTCGCCCATTAGTAGAGCTTAATTTAATCCGAAGGGATTGGATCCGTGGAGAAAAGGACGAGGAGACTGGTCAAATTAAAAACCAAGGCGAATATATTTTTTTAGTAAAGGATATCATGTTAGTGCGAGTACCAAACGAAAATCTCTTGAGCCATTTAGAAGAACAAGAGAGCAATATCTATGAGTTGTATAAAGATAAAATTACGGAATATTTTTCAAAATATGACCCATTCGAAGAGCCGATTGAAGACAAACAAGAGATAGCTTCAATGTTATTAAACCCAGACGTCTATGATTTCTTCTTGCTTATGCAAAATAATTATTACCCGAAAGATAAAATCCCGAAGATATTTTCTGAATTTGCGGTCACGGAAGTTCTCATTAACAATTTGAAAGATTTAGATATTCTCACAGAAATTAAAGATGATGAAGGACGTGAATGGTTTCTTCTTCTCACAGATGTTAAGCCATTAACAATCTTTCCAGAATATATGCTTCCAAAAATACGAGAAGCGTATAAATTTAGTATTAATTATCAAGTTGCTAAGAAGGCATACGATCTATTAGAACTCACGTATCCTGAAAAAGTAGAATTTTAAGATTCAAGACATGAAAAAGGTGATTGAAAAAAATGTATTTATTTGACGAGAAAAAGGAAGCGGAAGTATCAATCAAATGTAAGTTATGTTTGGATGAAATTAAATTCAAAATTACAAGGGACGAGTATCAAAACACCAATAAATTTCCTATTATCAAAGAAAGCGTTCATGGAGACCCAAAACATAAGCTTGTTGTCCAAATTAATAAAAATTTGGAGATTGATAATTTCGAAATACAAGATATTCAGGAGACTCCAACTGGCGAAATTTCCCAGGAATTGACCAAACAAGTACTTCATGATTTAGGATTGAATGATGAGGAGATAGAATTATATCTTTCCATAACAGGAAGAGATGTGGTCTCACTTGGCGAAATCGCGGTAATTATGGAGAAACCCAAGGCTGAATGTAAAAATATTGCGAATAAATTTGTAGAGAAAGGACTATTCAAAGAAATTATTGGTGCCACACCTCATTATAGTCCATTACCTCCGTATGCTGCGCTTTTAGGACAACTAAAAAACTTCCACGAATTTATATCGACCGTAAAAGATACCTTACCATCGGAAGTGGACAGATCTTTCTCTGAGTTTAAAACAACTGCAAAAGATAAAGCAAAGATAAAAGAAGCCGAGGACATCATTCAAGATATCAAAGAAAATATGATCTCTGAAGTAGCTAAACAGAAAGAGGGGATTCCAAGTAAAGTGGATACCTCTAAAGTTGAACTAAAAGGGATATCTAAAGAAATCTCAGATTTAGAGTCATATGCACGCAATATTATGGAAGAACAAGTCGATGAGATGAAAAAACAATTCGAATCAATTAACAATAAATCTGCCCAAATTATTCAGACTCAAGTGGATGATTTAAAAGACGAATTAAACAACATGAAAACCATAATTTCAGACAACTTACGGAAATTAAGGCTTGGTGTAGTTCAGCAAACCGTAAATCAATTAGTCGAGAAAGTAGTTTCCAGTCGGATACAAGAAATTCAAGACGGGCTTAATGTTCAGTTAAGTGTTAATGAAATGGTCTTTAGCGATGAGTTGAATGAAGCCATCGAAAAATTGAACAAAGATTTTGTGGAGAAGTTCAAATCCTCTATTGAAGAAGCTTTGGCGGGACTTGAGGGAATTGAGGTTGATACGGATGTGGACCAAAAGAAGATCTTTGAAAATTTGGGTAATCAATTTCAAAAAGCTGTCAAAATTGCCGAGGAAAAAATTAATACCATTTACAGTGACGTGTTTGACTCAATCGGGGATTTCAAAGGACTGTTTACAAAACAGGTAGTAAATACAATAGACGATACCTTGGATGAAATTTTAGATAGACTTGAAATGCAAGAAGCGATGACCCAGCAATTCTGGGATCAAGCAAAAAGAAGATCCACCATCACTATGCAAGATATTTGGTTTATTCGATCACCCGAGGCGGCTAAGGCTCATATTAATGAAGAGATCTCACGAGCAAAATTACGTACATTGATAGTTGCTCCTCAAATTACTGATATTGATCTAAATGCGATTAAATCAGCCCCACAGCACGTCAACATCCGAATTGCCACAAATATCGATCTTTCGAACCCAGATCATAAACGGATGGTAGATGAATTAGAAACAATCGGAAATGTTGATTATAGAAAGCGAGGATTACAGAATATCTGGGGAATTAATCGAGATTATGAGGAGGTTGTATTGTGTGTGTTATCTGAGATTGAAGTTCAAGGAAAGAAAAGAACAGAGATTGCTGGAATTGGAAGTATAATCGAGGAACATATCAAAATATTTGTCCCTATTCTTGAAGATGCATGGGTGGGTGCTCAAAAAGAGATTTCATATTCTGTAAACAGCGCGTCGGAAATTAAACCAGAGAAAAAAGAAGTCTTGAGGGAAAAACCAAAATCGGAAGTAGCGCCGAAGGTCGAGCCTCAAACCGAAAAACCGATTGAAATCAAGCCAATGGAAAAGCCTAAGATGGAGGAATATCAAGTTTCAGAAGAAAAAGAAGAGGCGCCTGAAAAACCCATTGAGCCCCCCAAGGAAATACCAGCAGAAGAGAAAGTGGAACCCTCGGATGACGCTGATTTAGAAACTCAATTAAAACGCATCCTCTCAAGTATCGATAAATTACCGGGAGATCAGATCGCTGACAAACTCCAAACATTTCATAATACCTATGTCAAGAATGTGGGATACAATAACACAATGAAAACTATATATCATAAGATTACGGGCTTAAAAGCAATGAATAGAGAACTAACGGATATCGAAAAACGGGACTTAAAGATGAAAGTGCGAGAGTGGAAAGATAAATTGAGCATATAATTTTTTATTTTAATTCTATATATTTAACTCTGGCTATTTTTATTTGGCTGTATTCATAATTCTATTCTAAATCATTTTATAACTAATCCTTAGGATATTTGGATTCTTTCCTAATATAATAATTAGGTTCTTAACGAGAGATTAATTTTTTTGACCATGGATGGAAAGATTATCACCTCCTCGGGAAAAGTAAATAATTATATCCATCATATTGATTTGAAGGAATTCGGGAAAGAGAGAATTCTCTCGTGCTATATTGCGGAATTTGACGACTATACACTCATTTTAGACTGCGGATCCTCCCTTGAAGTGAATAGGCTTTTACGTTATCTAAAAAACAATGATATCGATCTGGAATCTGTCAAGTATCTAATAACTACCCATCATCATTTTGATCATAACGGGGGGGCGTGGAAAGTGTATGAGAAGATTAAAAAATTTAATCCCGACTTTAAAATTATTGCGAACCCCCACACCAAGTATCTTTTAAACAATTATGAGACTCATTTGAACCGGGCTAAACGAACCTTTGGTGATTTTATTGGTGATATGAAAGAGATTGAAAATGAAGCGTTTTTGGTCGTAGAACCGGCAAAAGAGTTCAAAGAAGTGGAATCAAAGCGCTACGTGGTGGACTCTTTCTTATTAAACGGGAAAGTAATTGACTTAGCACTTCTAAAAACTCCGGGCCATACACCTGACCATCAGTGTCCGTTTTTCATGATTGATGGTAAAGTTGATTTTCTCTTTTTGGGAGAGGCGGCGGGAACCATATATCATTCTGAAAAGTTTTTGACGATGCCCACTTCAATGCCGGTATATTTCGAATTTGGACCTTATATGGAATCTCTTCACAATTTGAAGCAGCTGAACGCAGAAGCCGCGGGATTTTGTCATTTTGGAGTGGTCTGCGGTCAAGATAATGTAAGCTATATTCTTGATGAGAATGAGCAATTTATGAAGGAATTCCGCTCCAAAATCATTGAATATTATGAAAAGCGCCCCGAGACGAAGTATGTGTTTCAGAAAATGATGCCCCATTTGACTCCTCGGACTGATTTAGTAGGTAACGACCATCCAATCATGAAAAATATCGTATTAGGGATTGTGTATGGAATGATGATGGACTTGGGCTACCGAAAAGAATAATCAATTCATTATTAACCTCTTATCATCATTTAAAACTTCAAGCGCTTTCAATGCGCTATTCTCCTTATCCTTTATTTCCAACATCACATCAAAATTATGATCTCGTGTTTGTTCTATGAATTTTTTAAAATCTTTGAGTTGAATATGCTCGCTATGACTTGGCTTCCCTTTTTCTGGATGCTCGGAGCTATAATGAACTATAGGTAGTCCATCAAATTCCCTCCAACTTTCTGTGAATGTTTTAAAAGCCTGCTGCATAGATTCTCCAGAATTATTACATTGATGATGATAGATATCAAAAATGATGGGAATTCCGGTTTTATCGTGGATTTGTACGCAGTCTCGGAGAGTATAGCTCTTATCATCATTTTCAATGACCAAACGAGTTGTTATGTCTTTTTCGTACGTTTTGTATCGTTCTATAAATCTTTCCAGGCTTTTAGGTTTATTTCCATAAACTCCTCCCACATGAACTTGTACTTTTGCTGTGGAGTTTAATTCCATTAAATCTAAGACCTCCATATGGTATTGAATCTCCTTTAAACTTCTCTTAAACACGCCCTCGTCTGTGGAATTTAAAACGGTATATTGTCCCGGATGCATTGTAATACGCATCCCATTATCTTTTATATATTCCCCAATTTCACGGAATTCTTGTTTGAAATATTCTTGCCATTTGAAGTTCATGATTTCGTGGGACGCAAAAGGGATTAGGTCAGAAGTTATGCGGAAAAAGAGAATTCCGTGCTTTTTATTAAATTCTAAAATCTTTTGGAGACACGTAAGATTGTTGCTTATGGTTGATTGTAATTTGGGAATTGTATAATTTTTTAGTCGAAATGTCCGACTGCTTCGGCATTCTAAGGAAAGATTTATACACGGATATCCGATTTTCATTCTCTTATCGAATATAGGAAATTTCTAAAATCCTTAAGCTTCATCCTTTTAAATTAAAAAAAATAAAAAATTAAAAAAATAATAGAGTTATGATTACGTTATTATGGTTTAGGTTTCAAATTATGTTTACTAGATTTTATTGCGATATAGACACCTACCAGAGAGATTCCACAGAGAAGGAAGATATTAAATCCCGGAATTCCAGCTGGCACTTCTTTTATTAAAGTTATTTGCTCACTCGAAAC
>SHMW01000114.1 GCA_008080735.1 Promethearchaeota archaeon | reverse complement strand
AATTAAAAAGAAATACATAATAACTTGTAAAAATGGATCCCAATGAAGAAATTTTTCTTATTTAATAAATTATATTATCAAATAATGAATAATCAGATTTCATTCATTTCACTTCCATATTTTCCAATGGAAATAATGGAGTCTTAAAAATATTTAATTCTAAATGAATATATTAGGTAAATAGATGGTTTAAAAATGGTAAGTTATAAAGAATTAGGGTTTAAAAATACGATAAAAATGTTCGAAATTGCTCTTAAAGAAAAATTTGCTATTCCAGGATATAATATTAATAATCTAGAACAATTGCAAGCAATAATAAATGGTTGTGGAGAAACGGATTCACCAGTTATAATTCAAATTAGTAAAGGAGCAAGAGATTATGCGAATCAAACGATGTTGAGATATCTAGGTCAAGGAGGAGTAGAAATGGCCAACGATTTAGGGTATAATATCCCTATTTCTCTTCATTTAGACCATGGAGATTCTTATGATTTATGCAAATCATGTATCGATTATGGCTTTTCAAGTGTAATGTTCGATGGAAGTCATTTGGATTATGAAGAAAATGTTAAAATTACCAAAAATGTTGTGAAATATGCCCATAAAAAGGATGTTTCTGTTGAAGCTGAACTAGGAGTATTAGCCGGAATAGAAGAACATGTTAAATCTGAGGAACATAAATATACTGATCCAGAAAAAGTAGAAGAATTTGTAAAAAGAACCCAATGTGATTCATTAGCTATCGCAATAGGTACCTCTCATGGAGCATATAAATTTAAGGTTGAAAAAGAAGAAGATATACCTGAATTGAGATTTGATATCTTAAAAGAAGTTAAAAAACGACTTGGAGATTTCCCAATTGTACTACATGGATCTTCTTCAGTTCTTCAAAACTATGTAAAAATAATAAATAAGTACGGTGGAAGTTTAAAAAAGGCCTTTGGAATTCCAGAAAGTCAATTAAGGAAAGCAACTGAATATGGTGTAAGCAAGATTAATATTGATACTGATGGGAGATTAGTTTTTACAGCAATGATTAGGAAATTCTTAACTGAAAACCCAGAGGTTTTTGATCCCAGAAAATATTTAGGATTGGCAAGGCAAGAACTAACCGAAATGATAAAAAGGAAAAATGAAGAAGTACTCAATTCAGCTGGTAAGGCGTCTTTAATAGTGTGAATTTACAAAACGTCTCTATTTTTTTGGGATATAATAATATTCATTTATACTTTTTTGATATACGTCTTTATTACTACCGATCTTATTGACTCTAGGTCTTTTTGTAACGGAATCCCTCCTGAAGGTAATACCCATAATTTCTAAAAATGTATTAAAACCGTCTCTAAGATTTTGTGGTGCCAACGCTTTTCCTTTTAAACCAGGAGTTCCTTTAAAGACCATAATTGAGTCGGCGATGAAATCTTGAGTAATGATGTCGTGTTCAACTACGAAGGCAGCTTTCTTCATTTCTTCTATTGATTTTCTAATTAATTGAGCGACTTGTAATCTCATTTCTACGTCTAAAAATGCCGAAGGTTCATCAAGTAAATAGATATCTGCTTCAGTTCCTAGACACTTCGCGATTGCCACTCTTTGTAACTCGCCCCCACTTAATTCCGAAACCAACCTTTCTTTAAGGCTATTTAATTTAAGATTTTCAATTAGTCTCCTTTTATATGCTTGGCTTAAATGAGAAGCTAATTTGATTTGATTAAGATATTTATCTACCTCAATATTTTGATCAAGTTTAATATATTGATGCTTAATGGAAACATTCAATTTTCCATCATCCTCAGAAAATATTTCAACATGATTGTCATATGATTTAATATCCTCCGCTACCATATTGACAAAAGTGGATTTTCCAATTCCATTTGGTCCCAGTATACCAATAATCTCCCCCGCATGTATATCACTTCCCATTACTTCAAGATGGAATCTGCCCAGTGTTTTCTCCATATTTTCATATGAGAAAATAACATTTCCAGAATCAAATAACGATTCTTGTGGAGGTCGTTCATGAAATCTTATGGGTTCTTCTCTAAAACGAATATTTTCATCTTTGATATATCCATTGAGATATATATTAATTCCCACTCTAACTCCTTGAGGATGAGAAATAATACCATACACCCCTGGTTTTCCGTATAATAATGAGACATAATCACTTAAATAATCAAGAATTGCAAGATCGTGTTCGACAACAATTATTGTCTTGCCAGAATCTGTCATAGATCTTATTAATTTCGCCATATTTATTCTTTCACTAACATCTAAATAAGAACTTGGCTCATCAATTAAGTAAACATCTCCATTCTTTAAATATCCCGCCGCAATAGCAACTCTCTGTAATTCTCCTCCAGATAATACAGAAATATCCCTATCTAAAAGCTCTGTTAGGTTTAGTTTTTCTGCAACCGAATCTAATTTTTCGTTCTTGTCATTTTTTTTTAGAACTTCAAATACACTTCCAGATACAAATTGGGGTATAGATGTAATATTCTGAGGTTTATGAACGATATTAACCCTTTCTTTTTTAAGTTCAATAAAATATTGTTGTAGCTCTGAGCCCTTGAAGTAATCAATTATTTCATTCCAATTTGGTTCATTTTCACCAAATTTTCCAAAATTAATTTTTAAATTTCCTGATAAAATTTTTAATAAAGTACTCTTACCAATTCCATTTTGACCTATTAATCCTAATACTTTTCCTTTTTTTGGGATTGCCATTCTAAATAAAGAGAATTGATCGGGACCATATCTATATGTCATTTCATTTTCCAATGGATCTGGTAAATTAATAATGCTAATTGCTTCAAATGGACACTTTTTAATGCATATACCACAACCCGAACAGAGACTTTCAGTAATTTCAACTTTATTAATTTCTTCGTTTAGAACTATTGTTTTATCTCCAGTTCTAACTCTCGGACAATATTTAATACAGGGTTTCTCACCAAAAGGACTGCATTTGTCTGGCTTACATCTATCCTTATTGAGAACAGCAATCCTCATTTAAAATCACTATAATTTTAAATAAAAAATGATAAATAAATGTAATCATTATAACAATCAAGATTTTAGCGGAGTAGTGAAATTATTTGGATATGGATTACCCAGTACATTGGTTATTAGAAATAATTGAGAAAATTGAAAAAAGAAATCCAGAAGTAATTACATTAGCTACAGGAAAAACACCTTCTGGTCATATTCATATTGGGATATTGAGAGAGATTATTATTTGTGATTCTATAAGAAGGGTGTTTGAATCGAAAGGAAATAAGATTAATTTTTATCTCTTCTTAGATAGTTTAGATGCTGCTAAAAGATTTCCGGATTATATCGATAAATCTTTTCAGAACAAACATTTAGGAAAACCCTTTTGTTCTATTCCATGTCCTTTTGAAAATTGTGATTGTGAGAGTTATGCTCACCATTTTGGGAATGAATTAATATCGAGTTTCGAAGATTTTGGAATAAAAAATAAGGTAATTTGGACACATGAACTATATCAATCTAAGGAAATGAGAGATAATATTAAAATTGCTCTAAATAATACGAATAGAATTAAGGAGATATTACAAAAATACATCTTACCAACTTTAGATGATGAAAAAAGAGAAATTTTTCTCGAAACCCAAAAAGAATGGATGCCGGTTATGGCAGTTTGTGAAGATTGCAATAAAATTCAAAAACGCGCACCTGATGGTTCGATAATTCCAAATAGAATCAAAAATTATGATAAGCTTAATAAGACAGTAAGTTATACATGTCCTGTTTGTGGATATGAAAAAACAGTGTCTATTTATGAGGGAACCCTAAAACTTAATTGGAGAATTGATTGGCCAGCAAAATGGGCTCTATTTAAAACCACATGTGAACCTGCTGGTAAAGATCATTGTGTAAAGGGAGGCTCCTATGATACTGGATTAGAAATATGTCGTGAAATTTTTGGTTATAAGGGGCCGATTAAGGTACCTTATGAATGGTTAAGGTTGGGAGAAAGAGACATGAAAACTTCTAAAGGAATAGTATTTACACCTCAACAATATTTAAAAATAGCAGATCCAGAAATATTCCGGATGTTAATTATGAGAACCAATCCGATGAAGCATATCTCATTTAGGGTTGAAGAGCTTCCCCAATATCATGATTATTTCGAAAGAATGGAAAACATATATTATTCACTTGAAGAGACACAATCCAAAGAAGAAAAAAATTTCTTTGAATTCATGTATCCTCTAATTAAAATTAATGATATCACGAATAGAAAACCAAAAAGATTATCATTTAATCTATTAATTTTTTTATCACAGATTCAAAATATTCTTAGTACAGATAAACTCTATGAAAAGGCTAAGCAGGTGATGAATGATAAAAATTTTGAAAAAATGATTCCTAAAGATAAATTCAAAGCACAATTGATTAGAACTAAGAATTGGATAGATGAGATTAAAAAAATTCTGGAACAAGAGAAAGACCCAAAAACTAAAAGGAATTTATTACAGAAAATATCTATTTTTTCTATTCCAGAAGAAATAAATACGGATCTTAAAGAAACACTTTCTGAAAGTCAAAAAAAAGGAATTAGAAATCTCAGAGAATTTATTCTTCAAAAAAATGATATAAATGCTGATGAGATACAGAACAAGATCTTTACTATAGCAAAGGAAGAATTAGATATATCACCAAAAAAATTATTTCAAGCAATATATAAAATAATTCTTGGAAAAAAATATGGACCACGGTTAGGACCATTTTTAGAATTACTCGATAAAGAATGGTTAACTAAAAGGTTAAATATTTAATTTTGCTTCTTTTTTCGAGAAAAAATTCCTTTGATCCGCCCAAGTAAACCTTTTTTCTTTTTCTTTTCCTTTAGAAGTTTATAACAATCAGGACAATATGTATAAGACTCTTTAATCATTTCTCCACATCTTTGACAATGCTTATGTGGATAAATATAAGTTTCTGAATTTTTCTTATATCGTTCAAATTTACTCAAATGTTATCACCAAATGTCATTAATAAATAAGCTTTGGTCTAATAAATCTTTTTCACTCCAGTTTTATTAATTTTAACACGGAAAAAATCTGCATTTTTAAGATCATTGAGTATATCCGTTGGATAATTAGGAAATTGATTTTTATATCTTGTCCTATCTTTAATCAGATCTTCCAGAGATTGTTTCCAATAATTATACACTTCATCTAAATAATCGGGATTCACTAAAGCAAAAACTGATCCACCTCCACCTGCCCCAGTTAATTTTGCAGCATATACTTTTGGATGTTTTTCAATTAATTTTATCAAAATATTATTCGCTAGTCCAATTCCGTATTTGAATCCCGCAATTTCCATAATGCTATTCATTAACATAGTATTTTCTTTGAAAAATTGACCTAATTCTTTCCAATCTCTCCTCATCAGCGAGAAACGCGCCTTCCACGCAATTTCTGATAGTATATTATATTTATCAATAATTTGTTGATTTTTATTAAGATATAACATCCTTAATTTTCCGTGTACATCTCCACTATCGTGATAAGTACCAGAGAAGCATATAATAATTGGGATAGATTTTATTTTATATATCTCATCAATTCTATCATATACAGCTAATGGTTCAGTTGTTATCCGTTTATGATGAAGTTTTCCGATATAGGAGCAAAAAGATAATCCTCCCCTCGTTATTACATATCTATCACTATATCCCGCTGTAATTTTAAGGTCCTTATCTTCAACTTTTGTGCACAATTCCGCTATAGTATCTTTATTAATTGGTATATCTGATTTATTTATATTTTCAGTTTTATTCAAAAAACCATAATATTCTGCAAGACCATATAATAAAGCAATAATAATGGCTGAGCTCCCTCCTAAACCACTCTGGCGAGGAATAGTAGATAAGATCCCAATTTCAACTGGGTAATCCCTAATTTTTTTCCAAAATTCACTATTATTTTGAGAAATTCTATAAAAACTAGCATAGATCAGTTTAAATTCTCCATTTAATTTCATTTTGATCTTTTGGGTGTCAAGAATCAATTCTTCTTCTTTTGAGATTTCTATTCTATATCCTGAATCATTGCTTGTTTTATCAGATTCTATTCTATAAAATTTGATTTTTGGATTACTTTCCGTATATTTAAGATATAAAAAAACGGATAATGGATTTACTTTTCCTTCAATTGCCATAGCAGGCATCCAAGAATCTGCCTCCACAGCATCTAATGGATTAATTAAATTAATCCTTGAAGGAGCTTGTACAATGATATCTGGATTAAGATTTTGAATATAGGTCTTTATTTGCTCATACATAGGAGTATATATATTATGTATTTTTAGGGTTATATCAATTAAAAATGGGGGTAATTTAAAAATATTAATCACAAAAATTTGGTGTGTCTGAAAAAAAAAATTCCAATAAATTCAAATATTTCTATTTAATTTTATTTTTGACATTAATTTTTATCCTAACTCCTTTCGTTCTTCTTCGAGGTCATTTATTTGTGATTTCCAGCAATTCTATGGCGCCGACATTAAATTACGGTGACTTAGTAATAATGACAAATAAGAATCCAGAAAATATTTTGGCAGATGAAGATAGGGGGGATATAATAATTATTAGAGGCCCAGAATATTTTTATAAAAGTGGATTTGATCCCTCTTTTTGGAATAATCTTGACAACAAAACTCCAATAATTCATAGAGCAATAGACAAGAAAAAAATAAACGCTACATGGTACTTTTTAAGTAAAGGTGATAATAACATAGCCCCTGATGGATCTTATACTTATCTAAACAAATCTAGTAATTATTATCTAATAGAGGTTAATTTTTCAGATGGCATATTTATTCCAGAGAGTGAAATAGTGGGTGTGGTTCTATTTAAGATTCCATTTATCGGATTTTTAAACATTTATTTCATACCAATTTCATTTTTAATAATAATATTATTGATAATTCTTTTTATTTTCCAGATTAAGCACTATAAAGTAAGAATAATAAAGGAATTAAAAACTCAAGAAGAGCCCAAAAAGCTCGTACTTAAATAATTTATATTGAAATTGAAAAGTGGAATGACTCAAAAAGGAAAATATCAAATATTGTCTTATTTTATTGATGATGATTTAATTTTCTACAAAAGTATAAACAGAAATAAAAAACTTATTGCTTTTTCTCTTCTAAAAGTAAAATCCCTTAGCGAAATACTACAAAAGCTTCTCGATCTGTTGTTAAACGATATGGTCAGCTATTTTTCATTTCAAATTGATGTTTATCAAGCTAAAATTTTGATATTTTGTATTGAAAGCATGAATAGAGCTAATATTAAAAATCTTTTTAAAATAATAAAGAAAAAATTGATTTCAAATAACTCGATCGAAATATTGAATGGAAAGGAATTGGAAAAACATTATACGAATATTTTAGATTATACTATTGATCCCGATGCGAGATTAAAAAAAAATAATGAGAAGACCTTAATATTGGAAAATAATGAAAAAAATGTAAAAATAAAATATTTTAAACTCAATCTGACTTCTGTCCCCCAAAAGGAGTCGTTTATCACTAGCTTTACTAAAATGCTAGAGAATTTCAAAATGAGAGCTAGAATAGTTTTTAGTTTTAAGATTAACAAAAATTATCAAATAATATTGACAGCTTATTTAATTATATTAATCGAAAAAGAAGAAAAAATAAATTCTTTTCTAAAGGAAGTTAATAATTTTTATGAAAATCTTTTATTATCAGGTGAAGAATTAGATTTAGGGGATCTTGCATATATTTTATGGAGATTACCAGTAATAGACTCTTACTTTGATTTTAATGATTTATCTTCATTTTTCAATGATGATTATAAAAGTAAATATATTAAGATTTCTAGCTACTTAGTAGATAAATGTAGGGAGAACGGTATTCCCTCCCTTAGAATTAATGAGAATATGATATTAGTTAATAAAAAAATACTTTTTATTATGAATATTCAAAT
>SHMW01000113.1 GCA_008080735.1 Promethearchaeota archaeon | reverse complement strand
ACCGAGTGTTATGAAGTTGTCGATTGAAAATGGAATTGTAACCACCTTTATAATCAATCTCAAATATGAATTATGAAATCCATGTTTAAGGTCTTTTTATCAAAGATGAAATTGAATTAAACCTTGATAATTTGACCATTATTTAATATATTATGCTGTTTTTGACTATGTGCTGAATTAATATGATATTGGTTCATTGGAAGATTTATTATCCTCATAATAACTCGCCCATTTTACCTTTAAATAATATATGAAAAATGGGAATTTCCAGAGAATATGGTTTTTGAGAAATGCATAAATAAAGAAATGAAAAAAAATTAAATATCACAAATCTATTATTATTACATAATTAATTCAATAGCATATAATATAATTTAAAGAGAAAGGGAGAGCGAAATGGTCTCTAAATTAGAAATGGTCTTAAAAGAACTTAATACAAATGGTAATTTCCGCGCCTCGTTATTCTCCACTGGTACGGGATTAGTCTTAGCTTCTCAAAAATCAGAAGAGATCGATGAAAGAGTTGTGGCTGCGATGTCTTCTTTATTAAGCGATTCTGCATATAAAGCCCGAGAAGAATTAAGCTTATCAAATTTATCATCTATGAAAATCAAATTTGAGGAAGATCTAATTATTATGGAAAATATACCTATGCCTCAAGAAGATAATCAATTTCTATTAGCAATCTTAGCACGTGCACCGGATTCCGACGAAGTAGAGAAATATTACGATGATTTAATCGCGTGGGCAGTCGACAATGCGAGAGAGGATCTTAGGAAACTCTCCTCAATTTAATTTTCTCATTTATGATATAATTACTCTTTTTCCTTATTATACAAATCCATTTATAATTCACAAATATCAGATTTAAGTAGGATAAAGGTATTTGGAAGATCATGAAAGCAGCTTTTATCACTCAACATGGGGACCCAGAAAAAATTCAAATTGGAGAACTTGATACTCCCCAAATTGGTCCCAATGAAATATTAATAGAAACAAGATTTGGCGCATTAAACCATATAGATTTATTTGTAGTGAAGGGATGGCCGGGATTAAGCCTAAAAATGCCCCATGTATTAGGAAGTGATGGAAGTGGGATCGTTGAAGAGATAGGATCTGAAGTAACAACATTAGAAAAAGGAGACCGTGTGAGCATAAATCCGGGCATTAGTTGTGGAAAATGTGTAATGTGTCTGGCTGGGAAACAAAATTTTTGCGATGAATTTTCAATTTTAGGCGAAAACCAATGGGGAACTTTCGCCGAGCATATTAAAGTACCCGAAATAAATGCGATTAAGATTCCAACAGATTTTACTCTTATAAAAGCAGCGGCTGCCCCTTTGACGTTCTTAACCGCATGGAGGATGTTGGTAAGCAGAGCAAAAATCCAGCATCATGATGTGGTATTTATCCCCGGAGCTGGAGGTGGTGTTGCAACCGCAGCAATTCAAATTGCGAAATTTTTTGAAGCAGAGGTTATAACTTCAACCAGCACTCAGGAAAAAATGGAACGAGCTAAAATGATTGGTGCAGACCACGTTATAAATTATAAGGAACGTCCCGATTTTGAAAAATATATCTATACAGAATTAACCAAAAAAAAGGGGGTAGATATTGTAATCGACAGCGTAGGACATGAAACATTTCAAAAAAGTATCCGTTTACTTAAACCTGGCGGAAGATTAATCACATGTGGAGCTACTACGGGCCCAAAATCGCAAATAGATATACGGCACATTTTTTGGAAGCAATTAAAAATAAAAGGATCCACAATGAGTAATCAAAAAGAGTTCCGAGATGTAATGAATTTGGTCTTCAGTGATAAGATTACTCCTGTTATTGATAGGACATATAATTTAGATGAAATTGTAGAAGCTGAAAAATATCTTGGAAAGGCAAACCAATTCGGGAAAGTTATATTAAAGATTTCTTAGGTTCATGTAGCTAATTTTTGATAAAAACTTATCACCGTATGAGCAATCTTATCCTCATATCCCCGATAAAAATGATCCGCACCATTTATAATGACAAATTCTTTTGGATCGTCATATTCTTCATAATGAGTTTTAAAATTCTGAGATATAGCCACACTATCTCGGTTTCCTTGGATAAAATATTTGGGTTTATGGGTTTGCGATAATTTTCTATACTTTTTTCCCATTAAATCGAAGGGAAATGATATTGCGATAAATCCTAATATTTTTTTTGAATAATTAACGACCGAACATCCTACTGCAGCACCATATGAATATCCGCAGATTAGAATTCTATCTATATCGTTTTTATCTAATAAAAAATCTATACACGATTGAACCTCAGAGATTCTATCATCTTTTCTAGATTTTATACTTCTAGAGTTTCCGACTCCGCTGAAGTTAAATCGCAAACATGTTATATCTTCGTTAATAAGTTTTTTAAATATCGCGGAAACTACATTATTATGCATTGTTCCTCCAAAATCTGGATGTGGATGTAAAACCAGTACCGCAGGTGATTGTTTTTTAGGTGATTGGTAAAGTTCTGCCTCCAATTTAACATACTCATCTGATACGAAAAATTTATTAGTTTCACGCATATATCTACCTAATAGTAGAATTTCTTTAAATTTAATCTCTCAAACACGGGTAATGATTTAGGATGAAATTGAATAAATTATTAGTAGAAAAAAAACTAGCACAATTCTTAGAAGAAGATTGCCATTTCAAGGATGTTTCTTCGGAATTTATTCCAGCAGACTCCATTGTGAAAGCAAAAATAATCGCGAAAAGTTCGGGGTATATCTCTGGATTGGAAGTGGTCTCAACTCTGTTTAAAATGTTAAAAGTAAAAGTTAATTTGTTAAAAGAAGATGGAGAACAATTCAATGAAGGAGACATCTTAGTTAGATTAGAAGGTAATGCGTATAAAATTTTATTAGGTGAGCGTATAGGTCTTAATCTTCTTACCTTAATGAGCTCAATCACTACCACTACCCGTGAATTTGTAAAATTAAGTGAAAAATATGAAGGTAAGACTAGAATTGCTTGTACCAGAAAAACCACACCAGGGCTTCGCTTGTTTGAGAAAAGAGCGGTAGAGTTAGGAGGGGGAGATACACATAGATATTCGTTAGATGATATGATTTTACTAAAGGACACACACTTGAAATACTATGAAGGAAATATTGAAAAATTACTAAGGGTTGTAAAACAAAAAGCAAGTTTTTCAAAAAAAATTGAGATTGAAATTGAGAATGTGGATGATGTTTTGATAGCTTCTCAAAATGGGGCGGATATAATCATGTGTGATAATATGACCTCATACCAAGTCGAAGAATCTATTCAAAGGCTAAAAAATGCATATTTACCAAAAAATATAAAACCCTTAATAGAAGTCTCTGGGGGGATTACACGGGATAATATAGAAGAGTATCTGAAAGTGGGTCCTGACATCATAAGTACAAGCGAATTAACCCTATTTCCAACTAATAAAGTGGATCTTTCTCTACGATTTGAGTAAGGAATTTCAGTCAATAACTACCTCGTGCATCGAGCTAATAACATCTTTGATATTTGATAATTTATCTCTTAGATCTCTAATTAGTCCAAATTTTCCCACCGCAAGAATTGTTTCAATCTTCTTATCAGCAATCCTCCAGTCAGATACGTTTTTTATGATTTGGTGATATTGAGAATAAAGCTCGGCAATTTCATTGATAATCACCTCTCGAAAAGGATATACCAAATGAATCGTCATAATGCGATATCCTTCAAAATTTTCCAGCTCCTCGTATTCCTCAATAAATTTTACTATCGCTTCTCGAAGGGCTTGACTTTTAGAACTAAATCCGCTGCGATTACGCACATGCTCAAAACGTTCTAATAAATCATCAGATATTTGTAGGGAAATTATCGGTGACATTTTTATTGTTTATCTCTTATTCTGATTGTGATCTCTTTTTATAATAGCTTTTTGATAATTAAAAAATTTTTCTTGCTCACTCAATTTTTAAAGGAATCGACTGAGAAAATCTAAGCTTGCCGGAATCTCCTTTGCAGAGGAAATTTCAATTATTAACGGACCTTTATACCCGTAAGTTCGTATAAAACTAAAAATTTCCTCAAAATTTATTTTTCCAGTTCCCAACCCAGGATGGGAGTCTGAATTTTTATCATCATTATCCACCAAATGAATATTTTGAATCCGTTCATGAAAATTTTGCCATAATTCAGAAAGAATTCCATCACATGTCCAAAAATGAGAAGTATCATATGTCAAATAAAGTTCCTCATCATTAAAATGGTTAAAAAACTTAGAGAAATCTCTAATATTTAGGAGCATATTTGCATTTTTAGGCATGTTTTCAATTAATATCTTTTGTTCCATATCAATAGTGTATTTAAGAAGATCATGGACTTTTTTAGTGAGAATATGTTCGTTGTGAGCTTTCAAAGAAGGGATTAAAAAATTCACCAATCCAGGATGTATAGTTAAACGTTTCGAACCAATTTTTCGTCCTATTTCTGCAGAAGTTATATATGTATTCAGAGATGCATTAGAAATTTGCTCATTTTGGGAACATAAACAGAGGTCAACAAAAGGTCCGTGAAGTTGTTTTTCGATATTGAAATTATCACATAGTTCTTTAAAATGTTCGATTTTTTCAGAAGATAATATTAAAGAGGGTTCTAATACAAGTTCACAGAGTTCAAGGTCAAATTTTTCAGTGTCTTTAAGACACTCCCGTGTAGCTTCCAAGAATAATTCAATAGGAGAAGGGTTTGTTCGATATAGACCATAATCTATCAAATAACCCAAGGAACTTATACCAAGCTTCAATTTTCTCAACTATGGAAAGAATATTGTTTAGAATTAAAGAATAAAAGAAAAAAAGTCATTTATTTTTTCTTTCGCGCATAACATGCAAATAAAGCGTCAAAATGCTTTTCAAAGCGTTTATAGTTTTCTTCGGGGATATTATATGGATTTCCCACTTGCAAAGCTCCCCAATACATTTTAGCCAATTTCTCTACTAGTTCCGCAAATTTAACGCAATGATCGACATTTTTTCCACATATAATAACGCCATGATTCGCAAGTAGCGCTGCGTTTTTTAAATCCAACGCTTCTAATGCCGCATTCCCAATCTCATCGGTATGAGCCTTCCCAAACTGAGAGACATCGATGGAACCACCTAAAAAGATAACTTGTTCCTCCATGATGATTGGTATCCCTTTTCGGACTATAGATAAGAGTGTTGCATATGTTGAATGCGTATGGATAACTGCTCCGACCTTTTTCCTAGCTTTATAGATAGCAGTATGCATTTTCGCTTCAGTCGAAGGGAGTTTGCCACTACTGAGTGCTTCGCCTTCAAAATTCATATGGACAATTTCATCTTTTTGGAGAGAGTCGTATTGATTAAAGGAAGGAGTAATAAAAAATTCCTCTTTCCTTCCGAATCTCACACTTACATTTCCCTCACCCGCTTCGACCAAACCTTTATTAAATATTGCTTTAGCTGCTTTTGTTACACTTTTGCGAATTTCTTCTTCATCAACCATCTTTACAAATCACTAATCTATAAATGTAATTTCTATACTATTATCTATGCACTATTTAAAATTAATCTTCTTCACATTGTAGGATTCGATTTGAATGAGTGGCGAAATTTTCTTCAAATTCGTCAATAAACATAGGACAAGATTTTTCAGATATCCTTACAGTCCCACCCATCTGGGTTGCGCCATAGTGAATTTTTGCGAGTTTTTCCACCAATTCCGCCATCTTTATGGCATGTTTCATAGTTCTTCCACACACAATACAGCCATGATTTGCCATAAGGGTTCCATTACGACTTCCTAATGCGTTAATAACATTTTTACTGAATTCTTGGGTGTGTGCCGATGCAAAATCTGAAATATTTACAAATCCCCCCAGAAATATTACTTGTTCTTCAATCAACACAGGAATAGTCTTTCTTGCTGCGGAAAGCATCGTCGCATACGGAGAGTGTGTATGAATAACTGCCATCGCTCTCGGTCGTGCTTGATAGATATTAGCATGTAATCGATATTCAGAAGATGGTTTTCGCCCTCTACTTAGCACCATACCGCTAAATTCCATGTGTACAATCTCCGCCTTTTCGAGATCTTTATAGGTGTTGAATGTGGGGGTTATAAACATCTGACTTTTATCTGGTACCCGAACACTTATATTCCCTTCTCCTGCTTCAACTAATCCTCTGGAATATACCTGTTTAGCACCCTCTACGACCAGCGATCGTAATTTATCTTCCTCAAATAAGCTCATAATTTTGTTTAGAATAGATTTTTATTAAATTACTCCCTACTAAATTAAAAATTTTTTATACCCTTCATTATTAAATTGAAAGTTAAAATACTTAAATTGGGTTTTACACTATAAAAAATAAATTATTACTATTTAGACTAATAGCTAATGCTCCGTGTTATTCTCCATTGCGATTTGGATTGCTTTTTTGCTGCGGTCGAGATGCGCGATAATCCCAAGCTGAGAAACAAACCCGTTATTATTGGAGCCGATCCCAAGAAGGGAAAAGGCAGAGGTGTAGTCTCAACGTGCAGCTATGAGGGTCGAGAGTTCGGCATTCATTCTGCTCTACCTATTTCTCAAGCTTATAAATTATGTCCTCATGGAATCTATTTACGCCCTAATCATAAAAAATACAAGCAAGTTTCCACTCAGGTGATGGAAATCATCAGTAATTATTCCGAACTATTCCAACAAGTAAGCATTGATGAGGCTTATTTAGACATTTCTGAAAAATGTGAGAACTTTCAAGAGGCAACACAAATTGCAGAATCAATTCGAGAGGAAGTCAAAGATAAAATTGGAGTGACTCTTTCTATAGGGTGTTCATCCACAAAATCCATCGCGAAAATTGCTTCGGATCATAATAAACCAGATGGGATATGTGTCGTGCCTCCTGAAGAGATCAAAGATTTTCTAAAAAAAATGCATATTACAAAAATCCCGGGAATTGGGAAAAAAACGAAAAAATATTTCTACAAGGAAGGGATAAGAATAATTGGGGACTTAATGGAATTTTCACTCCATCAACTCATGAAAATGTTTGGAAAGCACGGAAAGTGGATTTGGAAAGTAATTAATGGACGTGATAAACGTAGAGTTAAAGAGTTTGATGAAGGGAGAAAATCAATTAGTAAAGAACGAACATTTTATGAAGATACAAAAAATTTTGATAAAATCTTGGAGAAATTAGAAGAAATCAATGAGAAAATCCATTATATGCTAGTCAAAGAAAAAATTTCATATCGCACAATTACTTTAAAAATTCGATTTGAGGATTTTGAGACTTATACGCGATCGAAATCAATATCTTATCCCATTTGTAATAAGGAGACTGTGTTAGAAACCATTTTAGAGTTATATAAAGAATTTTCTGACAACAATAAAAAAATTCGACTGATCGGGATTAAGTTATCAAATTTTGAGAGAACCCCAAAAATTAAGCAAGCAACCCTGCTACATTATATAAATTGAACATTATACGATGGAATATTACATCGTTCAGACTCACATGATGTCAAGAATTTGCTTTCCCATTACAGAACGTTCTATCTTTTTAAATAGAGTGGGACCTTCAGCAACCTCTTTATAATTTAATTTCTCAAATAATTCTTGAACATTTTTCCTGGCATTTAATTTTAAATAAGGGATGCCTAAACTGATTGCATACCATTCAATATGATCTAATAAATTTTTTGCGATACCTTGACCACGGTATTCTTTTTTAACGGCGAGATATCTTATCTGTCCTTCATGCTCGTTATCTCGATGAAATCGAGCAGTGCCAACAATATCATTATTTTTCAGCGCAATAAAAGGATATACCCCATCGTCTTTCATATCCAGTTTATCTTTTTCAGTCCCTTTAGGTTGATTCCATGGCTCTCTTAACACCTTATATCGAAGTTCATACATTTCTTCATATTCTTGTTTATCGCATGGTTGCCGAATAATTAATATATCCTTTTCTTTATTCATATTTCCCACCTAATTATGATGATTAATTTATGTAGTTTAAAATTAAGGGAATTATAAAATTTTCGTTGTAATGGGGATCACATTACTTTTATTATTATAAGGTTTACTGTTCATCTATTTAAAACTTTTTATGAAGGGATTGAGAAATGAATGATTCTGAAGGTCAAGTTTTTGATTGAATATTATGAAAAACTTATGGTAAATTTTTATATAATAATTTTGTCTAAATACTTATATGATACTTTACTCTATTA
>SHMW01000112.1 GCA_008080735.1 Promethearchaeota archaeon | reverse complement strand
AAAATCGGACTCTCAAAATAATTAAATGAAAAAATAATTTTAAATTCACAGACTTATTTTTATATAATAGAAAAAAATAAAATATGGTTTTTACCAATGGGATTTCTAAAAGATATTAGCAATTGGCTTTCTGGTGGGAAGAAGGACGATAGTCTACGCTCTGCGACCATCAAATTGAAAGTTTTTAACAAACGATTGATGCGCCAATCGAAAAAAATGGAGATGTCGGCAAAACTCGCACGGGATAAAGCCGTAAGGCTTCGAAAACAAGGTGATTTGGAAGGTTCCAAATTTCATGCGCGCAATTATTTACAAGTGAAAAAACAAGCCCGAGCGATTGACAGCTTTCGAACAAATCTTGAAGGGTTAATGTTTAAGTTGGAACAAGCCAATGCAGTTCACGATGTTGCGGATATTATGAGAAATATTGCCGGATCGGTAGCGGCCCTAAAAGCAAACTTGTCTATCCCTCAGATTACAGAAATGATGAGTCAAATAGATTTGGATGTCCAGGATTTTGAAGTCACCCAAGAAATTGCCTCAGAGGGAATGGATAGTATGACACTTGACACAGCGGTCACCGACGACCAAGTTGATGACATACTCGGAGAGATAGATGCAGAGATAAATGTAGAGATGACTGGTTCCCTCCCAAGTGTCACCTCAAACGAAAAAATTGATGAACTTGAAAAGGAGCTAGAGAGATTAAAGAACAAAGATTAGAATTCATATTTTCCTAAACAATTTCATTCTAATTTCTTCATTTCGCTTTATTTTATAAAAAATTGGTGAGAAATCTTTTAGGAAACTTTTAGAATAACCGATAATACATTTTGAGTAAAACATTATGAGACCACCTATTTGTGCTATTTGCGGGAAAAGAGGGAGTGGATTAGATGATGAGATTAAGTTAGTTTCATTTGCGATGAGAAAAGGAGACAAGAAATTCGCGAAAAAATTAGAAGATCCCGGATTTGTTGGGCATCCTCCATGGAAAGAGTGGTTTTGCGAGAAGCATTATGAAGAGGCTCAGAAGCTAAGCGACCTTACTATTGACAAAGCAATGAAAGAATTGCATGAGATATTTAATATATAATCTCATTATCCTTGAAAAACCATATGATTGATTGGTTAGAAACCGTTTTTTCCGTCTATTACTTCACACATGGGTTTGATATCTAGGATTGGACTTCCATCCAAAGCATCTAAACCCGAAACGCGAAGAATTGGTCCATCTTTCCCCAATAATCTTACTGTGGTAAGACCAATCTTGTTGGGTCTTCTACAACAACGGGAAGAAAAAATACCTCGCAATTTTCCATCATAAGTCGAATCTTTTAATTGTGAATTATTTTCCCTATGAAAATTAAAAAGAATTTGCAAATACTCATTCTCCTCAATCTTATGTAAACCTTCTTCAAACTCTGGAAATATAACAAGCAAACTCTCGTATTTTCTCAATTCCAGCGCATCTGTAGGACTTTTAAAATTATTCCTCACATATCCTATTTCATTAAATACAATTGAATTCGAAAAGTGAGAGTCAGTATTACTGATATGTAACATAATATGAAAACCCAATTATACTGACTTAGAAAAAGATAGATCCTATTTAAACATAATGTGAAGATCTTAAAACCCAGTATGAAATAGAATTATAATTCAAAAATAACCGAAAATTCACTTAATATAAGCTTTTTTCAAATAGATTTTTAAGATGATACTCTATTTTTAACTTAATTCCAATGGAAATATTAAAAAGTTGAGAAAATTAAAATGAAACCCGAATTAATTACAATTGGTTCTTGTACTTTGGATTGTATGATTCAAATTAACGATATCCTCCGTTTTGAGTTATTTGAGAAAGATGTGATCAAAAAATACACCGCAATTGAATACAGCCGAAAGCTAAATGTGAATGGTGTAAGGTTCGTTCCAGGAGGCTCTGCGGCAAATATCGCATCCAATTGCTCAATGATCGGACTTAACAGCACTTATATTGGAGTATTAGGAAATGACTTTTCTGCTCAAATTTGTATGGAAGATATGAGAGAACGAGGAGTTGACCTTTCAAATATAATTCAAACAAACGAAGATAACACCGCATTTTCGGTTATTTTAAAAACAGAATGGGGTAAAGATAGGAGTATTTTAGCATATAAGGGAGCTAATAACCTCTTAAAGCCCGAGAATGTCAAAGAAGAACTCTTTGATGAGGTAAGAGCCTTTGCTTGGACCTCTCTTACAGAAGATAATGCATGCAGAGCAATAGAGAAAGCTATTACTTTAACCAAGAATAATAATGGAAAAGTTTTTGCTGCTCCCAGTATGTCGATAATCAAAAATAATCCAAAATATGCCCACATTTTGATTTCAAATTCGGACGTGCTTTCCCTCAACAAGGAAGAAGCACAAGCTTTCACAGAAAAAAAGGATACTATAAACATCGTAAAAGAATTAAAAGATTTAGGTTTAGAATTGATTTGCATAACCGATGGTTCGAATGGGTCTGTGATTTCTGATGGCACCACGATGGTGAAAAGTAATGTGTATGGGGGAAAAGTCGAGGACACAACAGGCGCCGGAGATGCATTTTTAAGCGGTATTCTTATCTCGACTATGCGAGATATAGACCTAAAAACGATGGCACGGTTAGCATCGGCGATGTCTTTTTTAGAATGCCAAGAGACGGGAGTGAGAGAAGGACTCCCTACGAGTTTCGATGATTTAAATGCTTTTACTGAAAAAAACGAGTTAAGTCAAGTTGTCTCAAAAATTATGCAATAACCATCATTTAAAAACTACTTTTTTCATTATTATTTCTGATAACTATGGCTTTTTTCAAATATTTTAAACCATTTATATTGTTCTTAATTTACGAGGTCTTTTGGATAGTATTTGCATTTTTTCTTGAATATTACTTTTCCGCTACTTTTGCCTTTTCTTTAAGTCCCTTTATTCCAACTGATTCCATTATTACTGAATTGCTATTAGTATTCACTCTCTTTATTCCGTTCGGGGGATTAATAGGATATATGATCGGCGGATACATTTTAGGACCCATCTTCCTTTATATCCATAAGAAAATTTTCGGAACAGATCTCATATATGCCATTCAAGAAAAGAAAGAGGTTCAATCAATCAGTATTTTCTATAAAAGCTTTTTCCCAATAATGCTGGCAATTAATCTGACTTTTATGATGATCTCACCCGATCTTATTAATTTTATCTTATCTTCCGAATTCCTTTCAATTACCAGTTCGATTGCGGGGGAGAGTTTACAAAAGTCTCTTTCATTATTTGTACTATTGCCATTTTCTTTCGGGATTACAATGTTTCTTTTCTCTTCAATCTGGTTTCTAAAAAATTCAGGAATTCTTTACTCGAATGAAAAAAAGGTGAAATCCACTTCTGAACCCTATGTAATACGCTCAGTTGGAGGCTGGTTTCATACACTCTTGAAGGGATATGCGGGAATCGGTGTGCTTATCACATATTCTTTAGTAATTGTAGATTTGGTTCAATCCTTTCTGATAAGTGTTGATAGGGCGATTCTAATAATTTCTTTATTGGTTTGGTTTGTTGTATTATTGATGCTTTTTCTAACCACTATACCCAGTTTGATATTGAATGAAATTATTAGGACGAAAAGTGCTGGTTATGTGAGGAAATTCGCAAAGAAACTTGGAATAGAAGATATAGTTGAGGTAAAATTCAATATCGAAATTAAATATGAAGAGCAAACTCAAGTCGCCGAGGAAAATATTGAGTAATTATTTTGTTTATTATTTCTCACTCTTTTTTAACTTCTAAATGGATTCGAAATTTTTTTATTTCCATATTTTTAAGACTCAGAATATTGTAAAGAAATTCTTTTAATCGTAGTTTAAAAACCAAAATAAGGAAAGTGTAAAAATCATTATTATTAAATTTATTTTAGCAGTTCTGGTATATTACTATACTTTACAACAAAGTGAACAAACCTTCTTAGAGGATGAATTAATAAGTCATATCTCCTTTTTATTTTATTAAACTAAAAATAACTTTACTTTTAGGTGGATGTTTTGGCTATCGAATTAAACGCGTTACAATTTCTCCAAGGTTCATTTACATTTGCGTTTGTTCTCATTTCGTTAATCCTAGGTTTAATAATTATTCTAAAATACTTTCAATATCGAAAACGGCAATATATCCTCGTAGGAATCACATGGATTTTTCTGGTAAGTCCCTATTGGCCCGATGCGATTAGCTTCTTATTAATCCTGATTACTGGAGAGCCCTTGCCAACAGTTTTTTATTTTTTCATCGCAAATGCTTTTATCGCCCCACTTCATGTTACTTGGATTATCGTTATTACTGACTTTATTTTCAAAGAAAAACAAAAGGTAGTTCTTTCTGTCTTTTCCGCTGAGGCAATTATCTTTGAGATTGCGTTCCTAACCATATTTTTTATTGATCCTACTTTAATCGGCAATACCACAGCAAATCCTTTCTATGTGGAGTGGGCATTATTTATTGATATTTATTTAATCATATCAATTGCCTTGTTTCTGATAACGGGAATTCTGTTTGCCAGAGAATCTTTGAAAGCAGATAAAAGAGAATTGAACTTAAGAGGGTGGTTCTTGCTTACCGCATTTATAACATTTACAGTAGGAACTCTCATCGACATCATTCCAGAATTAACAGAGGTTACGATAGTAATTGCGAGACTTTTCGTAATTGTTGGAGCCTTTTCCTTTTATCTCGGTTTTACTATGCCGCAGTTTATAAAGAATCTACTGATAAAACAATAAATTTCCAATCTTTTTTTATTTCTTTCTTTATTCCATTTTCTTAAAGATTTATTAGCTGATTTTTTTACTTAACTCTTTCCAAATAATGATTCTTAGCCATAAAGACCCAATAAACTTGGTTCCATTAAATTTTAATTTCTTTATGAATTCCAATATTTATCTGGATTATTTGTAATTTATCATAGTAGGAAATTCTTAAAATATTAGTTTAAGAATTCTAACCCTTTAAAACAATCCAGAACTAATAGTTGTTAAGTAAGAAAACAATAAACTTATGCGCTCGTAGTATAGTGGCAGTATTCGTGGTTGCCATCCACGTGACCCGGGTTCAAATCCCGGCGGGCGCATATATCCTCTTACTTTTCATTTTAATCTAATGTTAAGATAAAATCAAAAATTATTTAAGAGAATTTAAAAAGATTTTAATTAGGATCATAATGATTCTATTGAAGTGTTAAATTTTGGAAGAATTAAAAAAGCTTTATGAAGAACTACACTCAATCCCTGATGAAGATGTAGAAGCAAGAGAAAGGTTATGGAAAAAGATCCTTCAAAAACACCGAAAATCACTTCATGACAAACAGAAAAAGATTGATTCAATAATTGAGAGCCGTGTAGGAGATCTTGCCGAGTTGGTATCAGATCTAAACACATTGAAAAATTCCCTCAAAGAAAAACTAAATGAGAAGAAAAACACTGAAAAAAAATAGTAAAAAATGTTCTAATTATTAAATTGAACACTTAAACTTGCTCAAGAAGTATAATAAAATTCGTTCCTTTTTTATAATCGCCTTCTACACGATTTTGAACTGAAATCTCCCCATTGTACTCATCAATAATCTTTTTAACTAAAGACAACCCGATTCCCATCCCCGTTTTGCTTTTATTTTGTGTATATTTTCTTAAAAAAATCAATTGCTTTCTGTTGTCAGAAATTCCAATTCCATTATCCATAAACTCTATTTTTACGAATCCCTTATCCCTATCTTGTATCTCTGACGCTCGTATCCATAATTTCTTTACCTTATTTTCATTATGGATAATTCCATTAATTAAAATATTCTCAAAGGCATCTAATAGCAATTTACCCGCTTTTACTCTGACATCATTGTCTGGAATTTCAGTATTAATTACTAATTCGTGATCTTTGAATTGAGTCTCGACATTGCTAATAGCTGTCTTTAATTTTTCACTTAAATTGATATCCTGAATGATATGTTCTTGATCCTCAAACTCCGCTAACTTTCGGACTTTAGATATGAGGTTTGAACCTTTTTCGATTTGATTACGAATTATTTCAATAAGTTCCCCACTGCTTTCAATTTGAAAACCTTCCTTTTCTTTCATATCAAGAAGACTCACCGATGATTTGATGTTAGTAAGTACATTGGCAATATCATGAGCTAATAAATCTCTGTAGAGGTCTGATTGTTCTCGGGCAGTTTCAGCTTGATAGGTTTTTTCTCGAAGTCTTCCTTCCACTTTTCGGTAATTTGTAAGTAAGGTCGCTAATTTTAGATTACTATAGCTTAATTCAGAAATCAATGAGGCAAACTTAGTATAAAAGTCCATTACTGTATCTACAGTCTCTCTATTCCATCTAGGTACATCATCTAACGCTTCTAAATATTCTTCTTTATCGAATCCATATCGTTTTGCTTGATTTTCAAAAAATTCATAATTTATTTCCTCGTCTTTAAAAAAGAATTGACCAAGGAAGAGAGTACCAAATCGTTTTCCACCAGCTATTATGGGTGTAGCTATGTCCCACATATTATTTTTGCATTTGTAAATCATATATTCTCCTGGTTCTACATTTTCAACTAGATGTGTATCACTTTCTACACAGTTCTTTCTAGTTTCGGGGTGAATACGATGGAATTTGGTGCAGATATCTTGCCAACCCGTAGAGACCAACACATTTCCTTTCATATCATTAATTGCAATCCCAATATGGGTCAGATCATAGAAATCATCCATGATAGATTGTAATTTTGGTTTATCAATGATTTTTCCAAGTTCTTCCCCAGTGGTTTTATAGTCAGGAGAAAGGATTGTTTCCAATTTAGTTCTTAGATCTTCTTCAATTTTTTTATATTTGGAAACATCTCTTATGGTAATTAAATATAGAATCGTGTCATTCCAATTGAGTTCATTGATTTTTAGCTCAATGGGAATATGCGTATAATTCTTATTAATCATCGTAGTTTCTTTTTCAAATTCTTCTGCAATTCCATCAATTAAACTATCGAATCCCCATTTTATTCTTTCCCGTTTGTCTGGATGGATAAGATCTTCAAATTTCATCTCATAAAGATTTTTTTTTTCATAACGCGATAATCGGAGAATATACAAATTCGCAAAGAGTATATCTCTTTTTTTATTGACTAAAACGTACCCTTCATTTGCATATTTCATTATTTTCTGGAAATATCGCGCTAATTCAGTATCTTCCAATTTTTTTATCGAAGGGTGAATTTTATCCATCTATCATAATTATACGAGTTTAACCTAATATATGTTTTTTTATAAACATTGAAAAATATATCTCAGTAATTGAGATTTTGACGAGAGCTGTTGTGAGTTCTATATCAAATTTTATGATCTCCTCTTCGTGAAATCCACGTTTTACTATGAAACATATATATCTCAATATATATAGGGATATTGTTGAGGTGATATTAGAAAATAGCTAAGAAAAATATTAAAGTTAAATTATTATTTCATAAAAAGCCAAGAAAATTACTTATATCAGAAGAAATGGGAACATCCATCTTGAAATAGTGTTCTACAATGTCTAATAAGTATCTTAAATAAGGGATCTTAATATTAACATTTTCCTCTTTTGCCAAATAATCAATAATTTTCTTCGACTGGATTTCTTTCCCTTTATAATTATTAATGAATTCAATAACTTTTTCTGCCAAGGAATAAGATTTCTGGATCTCATTTTTAAGTACGATTAAGCTGGAACGCTCATCTGATTCAGCAAGGAATTTTTCAACAATGGTTCGTTCTACATTCAGCTTTTTATCCGATAGGATGTTATCTTTATCATTTACAATCTCATTTCCCTCCAGAATTATATAATTTTTGTATTCTTTCTTATTATTGATATAATCTTCACGGGGTATAATTTTGAAATTAGCATCAAACGAATTTTCCGTAATATATTCAATAAATTCTTGGATATGTTCATATAAATAGGCTTGATCATTTAAAATTAGAATATCTTGTCCCAATAGGATACTTTTAAGTAGATAGGCGATTAAAGTTGCCGGTAAATTTAATTTAATCAAAACCAAATCAATTTTATCTGCTTTAGAAATCTCCTCGGCTTCTACTGTTTGGGTAGATACTAATTCGGGGATTTCAATATGAAAATCTGCCATAAAACAATCTCGGATCTTTAGATTTTTATCTACATAGGCTACAAAAGAATGGTTGCAGATAATGTTTTCAGAAACATTTACAGCTAACAATCCACGGGACACATTACTTAATTCTTCTTCAGAAACCTCAATATATCCGTTTTTTCCACATTCTGGGCATCTGAGAGATACTTTTGTCATAATTTTCTCAAATCTATAAATTATTAAGATTAATACAACCAAATCAAAATTTTTATTAATAATAATATAAGACATTATTGATTTAAATTTAATGTTATAAGGGAGGGTAAACCTAAAAGTAATTTTCCTTATAATTACCTACTATGGTATTATTAATTAATTTCAAAAGTAGGAAATTCCCAAGTATAAT
>SHMW01000111.1 GCA_008080735.1 Promethearchaeota archaeon | reverse complement strand
GCAGCGGCTATCCCATATTCGCTTTGAGTCATCCTATTTTGGCGAATAATCCCGTGAGACACGTTCAGCAACCCGATCCCCACAGTCGTATTAAAGAAATCGCACCCCTCGATAATAAAGTAAGCATCCGAATTTTCTATAAAGATTCCTGGTAAACAATCATTTCCATCAAATGCCTTTCTTTTTATCCGATAAGGGTCCGATAAGGAACCAGTACCTGCTATAATGGATTTTTCAAATTCGCTCCAATTGTTCTTGATGTGAAGAAAAGGGCATTCCGAAAGGGTTTCGTCGTAGATTTTATCTTCCTTTAACCCTTTGAAATCAGATACTCTGGATATCCTCTCATACATAAAAATGCTTAACCATAACGGAGAAATTATTGCCAATAAAAGTAAAAATATCCTGACTTCTTTAATTCCTATCTTCATTTAAGGGTCTCTATAGTTAGATCTTTATAAAGAAAAAGACATTGGATTAGAATCCCTCTTGTGAATGCTGAAAAATATCCTTTTTAGAGAGAGAAGTTTTTTTAAGAAACAGAGATAATCCTTGACGATTGAACCTTCCGCTTTCGATCCCCCGAGCTAATGACTTACATAATCGAAGCCATTTTTTTCGAGCTTTTTTCCGCTCCTTCTCGTCCTTTACTTGTCGTACTAACTCTGCATATTGTAAAGAATAACTTATCCATCCATATTTATAGTAATCAAACATAATCGCTGCTTTTACCGTATGACAATTGGTCAATACAGGATTGGTCTTTCCCTTCTCAATAAGGGCTTTCTCCACCACAGAATTTATAATCTTCTCCTCGTTATAGGGAAGAACATGATAGGGAAGGATAATTCTGGGAATAATTCTATGGTTAAATTGCTCCTCTTTAAGATAAGATGCTCGGTCTTCGTCATCGAAGAATTCTTCGGAAAGGAATTCTGGCATCCACTCGTTTAAGATCTCTTCTTGGGGAATTTCATAAAAATACCGCTTGATCTGATCCGAGGAATATCCTAAAATAATGAGACGAATATTTCTTTTCATGCTCTCTTTTACCATAATGGAATGTAAAAGATCGCTACAACAATCGCAGATACGTTTAGTTAATAAGACCTTTTCTGAGTTGTGATGCCTAAATAAATAGCTGTAAAGTTTTAGGAACGTAGGGATCGCATAGTTAATAAAAAGATGATGCCCTTCATAGTCCAACTTCTTAAGCGTTTTTTTAATGTTTTCCTTTGCCACATCGGCCATAAGCCCTGTGTCAATGGTAAGCAGAAATGGACTTAATCCCAACTCATTGAGGAGCATATCCAATAATGCGGTCGAATCCTTCCCGCCCGAGTATCCAAGGAGGCAATCATAATCTTCGGAGGAGTGTCCTTGAAGTTCACGAATGGTATTTTTCCAATCCTTTAATTTTTCCTCCCTAAGTGCGTGAGGGATTACTTTTTTGGAGTAGTTAACATTTTCATAGCTTGGATCCTTGCAGAAGTCACACTCTCCCGAAGGATCTAAAGTAAGATCGATAAACCCTTCAGGTAGAATACATGTTTTACAAAATTTAGAGGTGTTGTGTTCGGTCATTTTAAATCTCATATAAGACAATGATTACTCATAATATATGGCAAATATTTTTAAAGAAAAAAATGGGATTTGCTAACTTTATATGCTTGATTTTTTGAAAGGAATTGAGAAATAGGAGTTTATTAAAGCTTTAAAAAAGTCTTGGGATTTCGTTTTTATAAAGCGATCCTTGTCAAGCAAGATAGCTTTAAGATCTTGATGGAGATACGATAGTTCTTTTAAACCCATTGGATCAAAGGAATATCTCCGGGAAAGGACACCTCTTCAATAATCTTTACCAAATTAGTTATATTGGTCTCCTTCCAAAACGTATTAAAAGCATCGGGTTTTCTGGAAGAATTTGGAAGATAATGTGTTTCCTTCCCCGAACCTATTTTTAGAATAAGAGAAAAATTCTGAAAGAAATTCCCTATTTTGTTAAAACCTATTCTCAGAAAAATTATAGGTGTCTTTTTTTCTTTAAATATCCTTACCGTATATCACTAGTAAACATAACAATTACCGAATTTTTAAAAATTGAACTGATATGAACCAAGTAAAAACCATGCTCATCGCCCCGCCGCACTTTTTATACTTCAATTCGGTGGGGATCCCGCAGCTCACGGGCTATTTAAAGTCCAAAGGGCGCCGAGTAAAGCAGATCTTAGCCGATAACCTCTTTTACGATTATTTCATGACAGAAGAGCACCTTAGGAAAGGCTTCTCCCACTTGCGAACTCAAGTAGGCAAGGGACTAAAAGAAGAGATCATAGATGATATAGAAAGGTATATTTTACCGGTCCACAAAAGCATTATTCAAGGTAATTCTCCAAATAAGGACTTAGCATCTCAGATTTTGAAAAAGGAAAGTCAGATAATTCAGAGCGTCCTTCAGGCATATACCGACTTTAAGACCAAGAACACCCGAATTGGAAAAGACCGTTTCCACCTAAACCACCTCATCATCAAGTTTGGGCTTAGGATGTGCTCTCTTCCCTATTATCCCACGGTTATTGACCCCATGCAAGGGATTACGATGCGCTACGATCCCTTGAAAATAAGCGACATCGAAGAAGCCATAAAGGATGCCGAAGAAAACCCCCTCTTATCGTTTTATGAAGAGAAGATATTTCCCCAACTCAGAGAATATAAACCCTCACTATTGGGCGTCCAGATTAACCACGAATCGCAGATCATACCCGCATTTACCATCCTTGCTTGGGTAAAAAGGCGCCTCCCTCAAACCAAAACTATCCTCGGAGGGTCGCTTGTTTCCTATCTCAAAGACCAAGTAGCAGAGATCGACCGCTTATGGGACTATTTTGACTTTTTAGGTGCGGGGATGGGAGAATACACGTTAGACGCTTTGGTCGAGTGCTTAGAAACCAGCGCGGACTATAAAAAGGTGCCTAACTTGTTATATCGAAAAGACGGGACCACACAAAAAACCGCATTCCAAAAGGTAGACTTGAACGACCTTTCGCTCCCCCATTACGACGAGTCGAAACCGAAGCCGATTATCCCGTACTTTTCTTCTTCGGGGTGCTATTGGGCGAGATGTAAATTCTGCGAATACCCGTACCACCATACAGAATTCGGACATTATAACTCTAAGTCAGTAAACCTCGTAATTGAAGACCTAAGACAGATCAAAGACAAATTTGACCCCCACCTGATCTTTTTTTGCGATTCCGACATCCAGCCGGGGAGGTTAGAAGAGCTTTCCGACGCCTTAATCCAAGAAGATTTGGGGCTAAACTTGTTTGTATGGATACGAGCCGAAAAAGAATTTACCTCCTTAGAGTTTTGCCGAAAACTAAAGAAAGCAGGGATAGGGGCTGCGTGGATGGGCTTAGAAGCGGGCTCCCAGAGGATGAACGACGCCATGGACAAAGGAATCCAAGTTAACGATGTAGAACAGATCATCCGGAATTTTCATGAGGTAGGCATCATCGCAAATCTCTTTAGCATCGTCGGGCTTCCGGGAGAAACCAGAGAAGAGGCGTTGCTCACCAGAGACTTTTTCACGCGAAACGGGGACTTTATTAAGGGAGATATATCCATCTCGTCGTTTATGCTGTCCACCTATTGCTTGATCTCCAAGCACCCCGAACGGTTCGGGATCAAGATACTCCCGCCCGAAGACCACCAATACTTATACCCCATTCTGGACTATACCATAGATAAGGGATTAAGCGCCGAGGAAGCCGCCGATTTGAGGGACATTTTTCGCAAGGAATTTAACGACTCGTCCTACACGGAGGGCAAATTTTTTATCAGCACCTTGGAATAAGAGTTTAAATCTTATTTTCTTTTCAAGTTATACTTTTCATTTTTTTTTCTTTATAAATTAAGAGCCCCATAATCTTTTAACCCTATTACCAATTTCACTTGATTATTATATGATCGAGAAACTGAATTATCACACCTTTTTTCCCTACCCAAGGTTCAGGACGCAGCAGCAAGGCATCATCCAAAAAATCGAAAAAGGGGCAAAAAACTGGGAGAATATCCTACTCGTCGCGCCCAACGGAACGGGAAAGACCGTGATAGCGCTCTCCGCCCTCCTTCCGATCGCATTAAAGGAAGACAAAAAACTGGTCTATCTCTGTAGGACTCATTCTCAATCAGATAGAGTTATCAAAGAGCTTAAAAAAATTAATAACACGACAGATCGACTAGTCTTGGGAATTTCTTTAAGGGGAAGGAACGAGATGTGCTTAAACCCGAGGTTGACAAGGAGCAGAATGCCCTCTTCGGAAGCCATGGCGCTCTGCAAAGAATTAAGAAAAAACCGCAGATGTTCTCATTACCGAAATGTTGTGGAAGAGAAAGATGAGTTATGGGAATCGTTTCCTGAACTATTTACCGATCCCAGCAGCGCCGAATATCTCATCGACTACTCAAAAAATAACGGGTTATGCCCATACTTCTTAGCAAAATACATGCTGCGGGAAGTAAAAGTCATCGTGTGCAACTTCCAATGGCTCATCAACCCCGACATCATATTCGGCTTCCTTCGGCTCTTGGATTGTAAGTTGGAAGATATCATTTTGGTCATAGACGAGTGCCATAACATTATCGATGTAGCCACCGAGGTAAACTCCAAAAAGCTTAACCCGAGCTTCCTCACCAAAACTATTGAGTATATGAGGGAGTCAAAATTCCAAGACAAATTCATTCGATTACCCAGATTACTCAGAAATTATCTGGAAAAAAAGAAACGTGACAACGGAGCAGGAGAGATACCCATCAACCCCAGAGAATTAGCCCTTAAACTAGCGAAAGCCTTAAGGGTAAATGGTCTCAAAGGATTTAGAGATTATATCAAAGAGCTCAAAAAGACCAATAACCTCAAACGAGAAATGAGAAATGAGAATGAAAAATTAGACACTTTGAGGGATTTTGTGAAACCATTAGTTCGCTTTTGGGAAAAATGGTTTAACAAATTGGACTCAGACGCGTATTTTTGCTGCGTGAACATCAAGAAAGCCAATCGCAGAAAATATGTATCCTTAGAGATTAACTCCTTAGACCCACGGGAAATCTTAATTCCCATCTTCAAAAAAACCCATTCTTCATTATGCTTAACAGGTACCGTAAATCCGAAAGTTTTTTCCAACCTCACGGGATTGAACTTCAAGCCGGGAGGGAAAGAATATACCGAGATCGCCGCAGATTCCCCTTTCCCATCTAAGAACATATTAGCCCTCATCACGCAAGGAGTCAATACTTCTAATTCGGACCGCAACCCTTCTATGTTCAAAAAATATATCGGAAAGATCGAGATTGTCGTGAGATCCACACCCGCAAATACGGGAATCTTTTGCGCCTCCTATTCCATTCTTAACTCTCTTTTGATGAACGGGCTAGCAGATCGGATAAGGAAAGCGGGAAAGCAATTATTCGTGGAGGATTCGAGACTTTCCGCCTCAGAGAACGCCACGATGGTGGAGGATTTTAAATCCCTTTCAAAAAGAAAGGGGGGCGTTCTCTTAGGTGTTTGCGGAGGAAGAAACTCGGAAGGAGAGGATTATCCAGGAGATTATATGAACTCGGTCGTCATCGTCGGAATCCCTTACCATATGCCCACCCCCTCAACAAACGCCAAGATAAAATATTATGATAAGGTTTTTAACAAAAAGGGTTGGTTATTCGGATATCTCAGCCCGGCAATGCAAAGGGCGAATCAAGCCTCGGGCAGACCCATCAGAAAGACCAAGGATAAGGGAGCCATCATTTTTATGGACGAAAGATTTATCAAACAAAAATCGTGGATTTCTAATTGGGTCCAAAAGGAATTAAAGATTATATCTGAAGACAATAATTATTTACAAAGAATTTTAAACAAATTTTGTTTATAAGTTTTCATACCTTAAATTTAGAAAAATTATTATAAGTCTTTTATCAAAAACGACATAAATGGTTAATACTATGGGTCAAAAGTCAAGACTTGAAGATTTTCGAGGGGCACAACTTTTTAAACAAGATGCAAATTTCTTAAGAAAAATTGAAGAGTTAGTAGATATGAAGTTTAAGAAGGTACATTATGCCTATTGGGATTCAAAGATGGAATTTAGCATAAAAGATAACAGAGTCACTCGAATTGGTATGTGGCAATGTTGGCTTTCCGAGCTCCCAGAATGTTTAGGAGATCTTAATTCCCTCAAATTTCTTGCTTTAAACTTTAATGACCTTAAAGTAATTCCAGAATCAATAGGAAACCTCAAATCCCTTAAATATTTACAACTCGGTTGGAATAAAATTACGACTCTTCCCAACTCATTATCTAATCTTAGTTCACTTAAACAATTATCGTTAGGTAACAATAGACTTTCTTCAATTCTTGATTCAATAGGTGCCTTAAAATCACTTGAATCTTTAGATCTTGCGGTTAATAATATTTCGATTTTGCCTGAATCTATAGGGGGCCTTTGCTCTCTTAAAAGGTTTAGTTTGGGAAAGAATAAATTAAGGGAGCTTCCAAGTTCAATAGCTAAACTTACTTCTCTTTTATATTTAGAAGCATCAGAAAATAACCTTGAAACTATCCCTAAATCAATCGGGAATCTAGCATTGCTTTATGATCTATTGCTAGATAATAATAGTATTTCAAGTATTCCCAAATCAATTGGGAATTTTAAACAAATAGTAGAACTTCATCTCGGAAATAATAATCTTACAAATATTCCTAAATCCATAGGTAATCTTACAACATTGACAGATCTTTTTCTTGGAGACAATCATCTTGCAAATCTTCCTAAATCCATGAAAAATCTATGTTTACTTAAGAATTTAAGCATAGCGGGAAACCCCCTTTCTAAAGTTCCTAAATGGATAAAAAGGTTAGAGTCTCTACGCACACTTTATATAGATAAGAATATAGAGCTTCCAGAGAATTTGTTAAATCTAGAATCTCCCATATCTATCATCAGAAAATAATATGGTTATTAAAAAGGAAAATAAACTTCAGTTGTGGTTCAAAAATCCCTTTTTCTATCTAATTTAGTAAAGAGGGGAGCCTTCACCCCAAAGGGTGAGGTCCTCATCAAAAGGAGAAGTTGGTCTAAGGCGCAAGCGTTCATCAAGTTCATGTTTCCTTTTATAGCATTCATATCCGCCCCACTTGTCTTGCTGCAGATCATTTTTCACACTTTTACACCGAATACAGTTAATCGGAGAACCTTGCATCGCACCTATTAATTTACTCTGTTCCCGATCAAGCTCTCGTGATTTCTTCCATCTCTCTTCGGAAGAGATCTTTCCCTCTTTTTGATCCATTCCCAGAGCTTCCTTTTTTTCAAAAATGCTCTTCATTCTCATACGGAATTCGCACCAAAGAAGAGCCCTAAGGTTGTACCGAATTTTTCTCAATTTTGGATCCTTAATAATATGAACCTTTCTACCATCTATTTTCATCTTTTCTCACCCATTATTACAGAGAGAATAATTTAAAAATATTTAGTTAATAGTTGGTTTAATAGTTGATCATTAAGAAAAAAATAACAAATTTAAGAGATTTTGTAAGTAGATATACCTCACTGCATCTTTTGAGAATCTTGATCTTCTCTATCCCTCTTTTTTCTTTATTATTTAATCTACAAGAGGGGCAAGTTCGATTTAAAAATCTTAATTTTTTAATCTTTTAGTTTGCTTAAATCCCTCAATAATTATTCAAATATATTAGACTATTCTTCTAATTCACTCATAGTGATTTTACTATAAAATTAAAAAATTAACTAAAATATATTAATTAAAAAGATTATAGTTATTTAGAGTCATTTTAAGAGATTATTATTTTAATATTAAAGAAATTATTTAGCAGGTGTCCTTTTTATTGGATATTAATAAAATAAAAGAAGATATTCAAGATTTAATAGACAAGTATGAAGCTATCAAGAAAAAGAATTTATTGAACACTTATTCTGAAGCAAATGTCAGGAAAGATTTTATTGATGTTTTGTTTGAAATACTGGGATGGGAAATTCATGATAAGAATGAATATTCTTCTGAAAAATACATTAGGAAAAAGGGATTTGTCGATATAACATTTTTTATCAACAGTGAACCCAAAATTTTTTTGGAAGCTAAAAGATTTTCAATAATAAAACAATTAGAAGAAAGGAATAAAATATTTGAGCAAAACATAGAATCCCCAATACAAGGGGATTGGACTTCTGAGGAACGTCAAGTTCTAAATTATACTTTAGGTGAAATAAATGTTAAATGGGCAATTATAACTAATTTTGAAATATTTCGGTTATTTAACGCTAAGAATGGTCTTATGGTTTTAAACTTTGATGATCCTTCTGAATATATTAAAAGATTTGATGAATTCATCTTATTTCATAAAAGCAATGTTAAATCAAATTTATTAGAAAAAATTGAAACAAGAAGAGAGAGGGACTTTGTTGATACAAAATTTATCGTTCTATTAAAGAATTGGACTGAAATATTGGCGAATGATATTTATGATAGAAATAAAGGTCGTCTTGTGGAAATTAACAACTCGAAAGGAGTTTTAATGGATATCGAAAAAGACCCTAACTGCAAAAATTTGATTTTGGAAGGGACTCAAAGGATTATCGATAAAATATTAATAATTAGACGTGCAGAAGATCAGTTTGTTGTAAATCCCGATATGTTAGAATCATTACTTGATACTTGGGAGAAGACTCAACCTTATAGTTCTTTATATTCATATTTATTTGATATAGAGGGTAAAACAGGTTTCTTCTACTACTTTAATAAATTACATAATTCTAAGATTTTTGATATTGATCATTTTAGTAACTCACTGAAAATAGGTGATGATATACTCGCTTATATTATTAAGACAAGTTATCATCAAAGTTTTAGAAAATTTTTAGGAGCTACATATGAAGCTTTTTTATCTTATGAAATAAAATTAGAGGATTCTAAGATAGAAATAGAAATAGATACTTCTATATTAAAAGAAGAGGGAATTTATTACACTCCAATTTATATTGTTGATTTTATTGTCAAAAAAACAATTGAACCAAAATTAGCGGAGATTTATAATCGATTGTCTGAAGATATAAGCTTATTAAAAGATTCTGATTTTTTGGATGAAATTAAAAGTA
>SHMW01000110.1 GCA_008080735.1 Promethearchaeota archaeon | reverse complement strand
GCGATTCGAAGGCGTTCAAAAAGGCGGAGTTGGAGAATGTGCTATGGTTTGGAACGTAGCATAAATAAATATTTTCCTATTTTTTATTTTATTAAAAATTAATAGCTAATTTTGACAACTGATAATCTAGGAGATATTTATTTTTAATTTGGATTAACCCAAACGAAATATCATTAGTAAAAATTTTGGGAAAAATAAAAATACTAAAATATCCATTGATAATTTAGAATTGATTAATGAATATCGATCATAATATCTACAATGAGGAAATCAGTATAGCAGCGTATTATATATGGAATCAAGAGCATTCCTATGAAAATCTATGTTGGTTTTTAGCAGAACGGCAGTTATATGTTGAGAGGAATTTCACGTCAGCCAAAAAAGACGATATTCGAGATAGAGCTTATTATATATATAAGGAGCATCCCCCATACGATATTTTATGCTGGTTTATAGGGGAATTAGATCTCTATATTAAAAGGAATACTTCTTTTCGTACTTTTAATACCCTATTCTCAAAATAATGACATATGATATAGAGATCATTTATTAAGTAAAATTTTTAATTCTTCAAACTTTATACTTTATAGAAGCAAATTAAATAATTCAATTAATTCTAAAATATCATAATAATTGCATAACACGTAGAAAAGTGTAATCGAATATGAGTGAAGGAGAAAAGAAAAAAAGGACTAAAAAAGAACGTATCGTAGGAATCGACCTTGGTACTTCAAATAGTGCATGCGCAGTATTGAACGCCGTTGGTAAACCTGAGATCGTCCCCGCCGCAGAAGGAAGAACACTAGGAGGAAAAGCGTTCCCATCCTATGTTGCTTTCGATGAGAATGGGCGTAAGATCGTCGGAGAGCCGGCCCGTCGGCAAGCACTTTCTAATCCAGATGGCACCATCACGGGTATAAAACGGAAAATGGGTACATCTTATAAAGCAAAAGTGATGGTAGGAGGGGAAGAGAAAGAATTCACTCCAGAAGAGATCTCAGCGATGATTCTTAGAAAAATTAAAAACGACGCATCTGATTATTTAGGTGAAGAAGTTGAAAAAGCAGTGATTACCGTTCCAGCCTATTTTAACGATGCACAAAGAACAGCTACTAAAAATGCCGGTGAAATTGCAGGACTCGAAGTCGTACGAATGATTAACGAACCAACAGCAGCATGTCTCGCATACGGTCTGGACCGAGTTTCTGACGAATTACTAAAGATTTGCGTTTTGGACCTTGGTGGGGGTACGTTCGATGTAACCATAATGGAGTATGGAGAAGGTGTTGTAGAAGTATTATCAACAGCAGGTGATACTCAGTTAGGCGGAAGAGATATGGACGATAAAATTACCGATTGGATTGCTGAAGAGTTTGAAAACAAACATGGTATTAATCTCCGAAATGACAAAAAGGCAATGATTCGTGTAAAAGATGCCGCTGAAAAAGCAAAAATAGAATTATCCACAACTTTATCCACGAATATTAATCTTCCCTACATCAGTCAAAAAGATGGGAATCCTATGCATTTAGAGATGGAATTATCAAGGGCAAAACTTGAACAATTAGTCGAACCCGTCTTGAAACGATTGGATCCTATCATGAGACGTTCATTAGAAGATAGTAAATTATCAAAAGATGGTGTTGATAAGATTATTCTTGTTGGTGGACCAACACGGATGCCATGTGTACAAGATCGATTTAAAAAATTCTTTAATAAAGAACCCGAGCATTCAGTTGATCCGATGGAATGTGTCGCAATCGGAGCTGCGATTCAAGCAGGAGTTATCGCGGGAGAAGTTGAAGATTTATTATTATTAGATGTTACTCCTCTTTCCTTAGGAGTAGAAACTCTGGGTGGAGTTTTTACTAAATTAATCGAAAGGAATACCACTATTCCTACTGAAAAGAAACAAATCTTCAGCACCGCAGCTGATAATCAACCTGCCGTAACCATTAATGTCTTACAAGGAGAAAGAGCGATGGCGAAGGATAATATTTCTTTGGGAGAGTTTCATCTTACAGGTATACCTCCTGCTCCACGTGGAGTTCCACAGATCGAAGTCAAGTTTTCAATTGACGCTGATGGAATTGTTCACGTCACTGCTAAAGATTTGGGGACTGGAAAGGAGACTGGTATCACTGTTTCTGGTGCAAAAGGTTTATCAGAGGATGAAATTAAAAAGAAAATTAGTGAAGCAGAGAGATATGAAGAAGAGGATCAGAAGAAAAAAGAATTGATTCAAGCACGAAATAATGCAGAATCGATGATTTATCAGACTAAAAAGCTAATGGAAGATAACAAGGACAAAATCCAAGAAAATGAGAAACAAGAAATTGAAGCAGCTATTAAATCATTAGAGGAAGATATGGAAACGGATGATGTTCAGAGAATAAAACAAGGAATTGAAAACTTACAGAAAGCCATGCATGGATTTTCTCAAAGAGTTTATTCTCAACAAGGACAGCAGCAAGCATATCAGCAAGCAGCAGAACAGGCTCAAAGGGCAGCGCAAGGAGGTACTCCCCCTGGAGGTATGGGAGGTCAGCCCGGAGGAGGCGCTACTGGTGCTGGAGGTGCGTCATATAAAGCCGATGATGAGGAGAAAAAGAACGTAGTAGATGTAGATTGGGACGAAGAAAGCTAGATTCAAAGAAAATACCTAATGAAGTTTTTCCAAATATTTTAGATATTCTTTCTTTTTTCAATTTATTTTTAGATTATTTTTGAAAACAATGAAAAATTGTTATATAATTAATTTAGGGGTTTAAATCTTAGCAAATCACAAAATTCTTATTAAATGAGAAGTTATTAAAGTTTGAGTGTAATCATCTAATTGATTGAATCTGAGAACTTTTTGAGGATTGTAAGCAAATTTTTTGAATTAATACCTATTAATGGTTTTTATAAGATAAGGATAATTTCATCTTAAAAAATAAAATTTATTGAATATTATAGAAATAGAATTGGACATCAATAATTATGGAATGGAAATAAAAGAAAATGAGTTCGGGTCAAAAAAGAGATTATTATGATGTATTAGGTGTGGAGAGGGATGCAACAACAGACGAAATCAAACTAGCATATCGAAGGTTAGCAAGAAAGTACCATCCTGACGTTAACAAGGACGACCCCAATGCGAAAGACAAATTTATTGAGATTCAAGAAGCATATGAAGTCTTAAGTGATTCGGAGAAACGGAGAAACTATGATAATTTTGGTTTTCGTGGAGTTGATGTAGACCTAAGTGACATTTTCAGCGGAGGAATTCCCGGAATTGATGAAATTTTCGAGTCCTTCTTCGGCGGTTTTGGTGGTTTTGGTGGATTTGGATCGAGTAGATCAACGAGGAGACAAAGAAGAAGAGAAGTTGGACAAGATGTAGAAGAAATCGTCAATATTAGCTTTCAAGAAGCTATGTTTGGAACAAAAAAGAATATAAGCGTAGAAAGATACGTTCCGTGTTCCGAGTGCGATGGCACGGGAGCGGAAGACTCCTCTTCAGTTGAGACTTGCTCAGAGTGCCAAGGCTCTGGAAGATATCGTAAAATGTCACGTTCAGGGTTTGGAACGATTATTAGAGAAACTGAATGTCCTTATTGCGATGGGACTGGCAAGATTATCAAAAATAAATGTAAGATCTGTAAAGGAAATAAAGTGGTCAAAGACTCAAAGGAATTGAATGGCGTAAAAATTCCCCCAGGAGTAGAGAACGGGGTCCATTTGAAGATATCTGGACAAGGGCATATTCCTTCTCGTGATGCCCTACCAGGAGATTTATACTTAAAAGTAAATGTTGAAAAGAATGATGATTTTATTAGGCAAGGGAATGATTTATACACGATAGCAGACTTAGATATTGTCACTGCAATTTTGGGTGGTGAAATAATCGTTCCTACTTTAGATTATAAAAAGGAAGAATTATCGCATAAAGAAATTAAAATTCCACCTGGAACAGAATACGGTACAGAATTTCGAATCAAAAATAGAGGGGTCACCTATATGCGTGGCAATGGGAGAGGAGATCAATACGTAAAAGTAAATATCACCATTCCAAAAGACATTACTAAAGAACAGAAAGAATTATTGCTAAAATTCAAAGAATTATCAAAAAAATAATAAAAAGATAAAGCTAAATGTGATTCTCTAACCATTTAACCAGATCATCAAGTACTTTTTCGCGGTCTTCTTTGATTTCATTATAGACTTCGTGATATAAGCCATCATAGATGTTTATTGTCTTGTCATTCATAGTAAAATGATTTTTTAGATCTTCAATTCCGTGCATAGCCTGATCTTTTGATCCGCTTTGTACTAATAGAGGTAATTTAAATTTCGATACTACTTTTTCCACATTACCAAATTTTTTAATCATCTCGTAACCTAATCTGGTAGTTATCTCTTGATGATGAACAAGTGGGTCATCCTTATAAGCCTCAACAACTTGAGGATCATGGGATAAACGTTCGGGATCTAATTTTGGATCTATAGTCATTTTGGGTGCTAATTTTGAGAGAATTCTCGACATGAATTTAACTAACCCCGAGACTTCTCCTCCAGCAGCAGTTCCAGTCCCAGAAAGAATTAATCCATCTATTAAATCTTCATATTTCTCAATAAAATATATCGCGATACCCGAGCCCATTGAATGACCCAATATGAAATATTTTATATTCGGATGATTTTCGTTCGCGATATCGTATAGTTTTTTCTCATCTTCAACATACTGATCAAATGAATCGACATAATTTGTTATTCCTTCTGATTTTCCATGCCCTCTGTGATCATCAGCATAGATGGCATAGCCTAGAGGTACAAGCTTGTTAACCACATTCTCATATCGACCAGAATGTTCTGCAAACCCATGAACTATTTGAATAATCGCTTTGGGATTTTGATCTGGCAACCACGCTTGATAATAAATTTTAAGATTATTTTCTCCAATAAATTCTCCTTGTATATGATTCATTTTATTTCATTAATCCTTATTCTTAGATGTTAAAAATTAAGGATTGCTAAGAAATAAATTTTAGCGATTATGCATTCTATGCAGTTAAAAATTCGATATAATGCGATATGAGTCAAAAGATTTTAATTAGTGGTCCACCTCGGTCTGGAAAATCAACACTTATAAAAAAATTTATACAATACATTGAGAAAGACTATTTTATAGTGGGATTTTTTACTCCAGAGATAAGAATAAACAATAAGCGCATCGGTTTTGATGTAAAAGCCATTGATTCAAATATCCAATTTCCTTTAGCTCGGAAAGGTAAATTTGAGGATACATACAAGTTGGGGGATTATTCTGTTTTCGTGGAAAAATTTAACAATTTTATAGTAGAATATCTAGAAAATAGAATACGAGATATTGAAACTTCTAATGACGCTCGAATATTATTGATAGATGAGATAGGGAAAATGGAATTATTTTCAAATAAATTTGAGACTTTTCTTAGAAATATATTTCAACGTGATTTTTCGATTATTGCGACTATTGGAGAGACCTTATCGCACCCTATAAAATCATATTTGATGACTTTGCCCAACATTTGCCTTTTTAACGCGTCTATAGAGAAACAGGGAGAAATATTTGATGAAATAGCTAAAAATTTTTCCTAAAATCCCCCATAATAAATATGGTTTAGGAATTACCTATATATTAGTAAATTTCAAATCAGAATCTCATCTTTCAGAGTATATTAGAAATCAGATCTTATCTACATACTAATGAATAATAAAAATTTTGTTAAGGGGAGTTTTCAATTTTATAAGCAATAATGCATTTGTCTTTAAATTAAAGAAAGAAAGAATATATTATCCAATCAGCATCTATTAATTATGATGAGGAAAGTAGAATTAGCAAATACAAAAGAAAAGATTTCAATCATAGGACAAGGAACTTGGGGTATTTCGAGGTTTTTTAAAGACCAAGCATACTATGATCAATGGAAGGAGTCTTTAAGAATTGGAATTGAACTTGGCATGACTCATATTGACACTGCTGAGGTTTATGGATGGGGAAAAGCTGAAAAAATCGTCGGACAAGTTATAAAAGAATATGATCGAGATGAATTATTTATTACCTCAAAAATTTTACCGATACATTTTCGAAGGAAAACCATGAAAAAGGCTGCAAAAAAAAGTTTGAAAAGATTGGATATCGATCATTTTGATTTATATCTAATCCATTGGCCAAATCCATTGTTATCTTTAGAAAAACAGATGGGAGTTATGGAAGACTTAGTGAGAGAAGGAAAAACTAGATATATTGGTGTTAGTAATTTCTCTGTAGAACGATTTAAAAAAGCGCAGGCATTACTCAAAAATGAAGAATTGATAAATAACCAACTCAACGCGAGTATAATCCAGCAAAAACACATTTTCAAGTCGCTTCCGCATTATCAAGATAAAAATATCACAATGACCGCCTATTCCCCCTTAGGACATGAAGGATTAACAGATTTATCAGGGGATCTTAAACAAAAATTAGAAAATATTGGTAGAAAATATGATGCTACAATCCAACAAATTGCGATCGCTTGGCTTATAAATCATCAAAATGTAATTACTATTCCAAAAGCATTTCAAACTAAACATGTAAGAGCTAATGCGGAAGCAGCTTCAATCTATTTAACAAAAGAAGAGATCCAAATATTCTATAAAAAATCAGTTGATTTAGAGCTAGAAAACGTAAGTGAAGGGATATCTGAATAACCAATACCAATCTAACCTTATTTCAAAAGATTTTGTAGCTATTTAGAATTTAGCTTTTCAATTTCGGATCTATCGATGGAGGATTCCAATATACTCAATCGAAATGACTTTCACGCGAGGTTTAAATTGGAACATGGTTTCGATAATTTACTTACTGCTATAGCAAAAAACTATAACACATCAAATCTAGGTGAAAAAAGAAAAACCATATATGGTCTAATATTAAGCCTTGGATTTAATATTAGGAATGAATCTTAATTATTATATTGCTTAAAAGATTCATTTTTAGGGCAAATAAATAGCATTAAATAGGAAATTGCTTTATCACAATATTTTTTAATAACTCTTTATGTTATTTTATTAGTTCTAAATATTGTCTTAACTTCAAGGGATATATAAATGCCCCACTGGAAATGTGACAAATGTGAAGCAGAATTTGACTTAGAAGATATACCTGAAGAATGTCCCGAATGCGAAACGACAGATGGTACATTTTCATTGGTTGATGATTCTAATTAAGTGATTTTCTTACTTGAGCTAGGAACGCTTTAGCAGAATTCCTAGCAGTATCTAAAATTTTTATTTAATCCTCATCTTGAGATCTTAAAGTAAATTTTAAGCGCCTGTGAAGAAAATCAAACGATGAGCTAAATACTTGAGTTTGTACTTGGGGTGCAAGTTTTTGGATATCCTCGGTCGTAAGTTTCAATTCTTTCTGAGTATCACGCATTGAACGTAATAAATATCCCTTCATGGCGCCCCTTGAGATATCAATAGATTGTAAATATATTTCCGCCATTTATCCAATGCCATATTAATATGTGCATCCATCCGAACATTAGAAAAGTCTGTTTCTGCTTTTTCTATTTCTTCTTGATTAAATTTTAAGTTCATAGATTGAAGGAAATAATGAAAATTATTTAAACTTACAAAAGAGTATCAGTAAAAATATTCAAAAATGTCAATAAAATATAGAAATTTTAAATCTTATATTGATTGATTTATTTCTTTTCTTATTATGGTTGATTGCAATCAAGAGGAATTAAAAAATAAATGTGCTTGTACATACTCGAGTTGTTCTCGACGTGGAAAATGTTGTAAATGCATAGAATACCATCTTTCCATGAATGAATTGCCTGGATGTATATTTGCTAAGATATCTAAGGGAGCAGAACGAAGTTATAATAGAAGTTTTAAATACTTTGCCAAATTAGTATTAGATCAATAGCTTTTCCAATAGTATGGTTTCATTCATTAAAATAAAAATAGAAAAGAATGATTTTTTTTCTTTGTTTTTCTCTCTACTGGATTACTTTATGAAAAGTGTTTTTATAAAATCAGGTAGTATCCAACCAAAATAGAATTCAATAGCACTAAGCATGAGAAAGATCCGAATAAAGACTATTACGATAGGAAATTGTAAAAAGAATGCAAAAGAATCTATAAAAGCACATGCAGTATAAGTTACAAAAGCAACAATAAGGAATTTACCTTTTAATTTAACTTCTGCATCAGCTGATTTCAATGATTGACTGGCGAAAATGATAAAAGATATAAAAGCGCTGATAAGGAAAAACAATAGAGTGAACCTTGTAAAGGGTTTATATGTTGCTGAAAAATATTTTCCTTCAGCATAATTAAAAGAACCTATAAGTTGTTCTTGATCGAGAAATAAGAATACAAAGAATATAATTTCACACGCTATAGCTAATAATGAAAATATCGAAACTAAAATCTTTTTCTTTTCTTGATACATAAAATCTGAAAATGTATTGAACCAAAGAGCGGTAATTAGGGGTATAAACGCATATGCAATGATAAAACGTATTGATTGTGCCATTTCAATGTCTAATAGAAGTAATAGAAACGCTATAGCACCATGCAACCACGGAGTTGAGATCCCTATCCAGATTATTCCAATCGCAATATAATGATTTTTTTTATACTTAAAATATTTTGAAAGAATAATTAAGCCGACAATAAAGGAAATCAACACAAAGATCAAGTTGAATGTGCCTTGTAGAATCTGCGGAATACTCAATTCTATAACCATATCTTATTCACCATTGATATTTTTGAATATTATAATATGTCTGTAAATAATAGGTAAAATAAAATTATTTTGAAATAATTTTTCTCACTTTTGCATATCTCTCTATCATTCTTGGTGTTTAGAAAAAAGAAAAGAAAATAGAAATATTAATAATATTTGTTATCTTTCTTTCGATTCTTTCGCGCTTAAAAGTGGGATAACTGCTAGAAGCATTAATATCGCTGCAAATATAAAAACCCACATAGATGGAGTGTATCCTGGGACTCCATATTCATTTACATAATCAGAACCAAATGTTCGAGCCACAATACCTCCAATAAATGGCCCAATTGTCATGCCTAGCAGTACATTGAAAAAGAGATAGAATCCGTGAAATTGGCCTCGTTTTTCTTGGGGATATAGGTCTTTTAACCAAGTTCTTGATGCAATATTATACGAGAGCATAGCAAATACCCAGAAAATTGAGGTTATTGCTAAAAATATTAGGTTTTTACCTGATAAAGCAAAAAGAAAGAGCGCAACAGATTCTATCAAAACGGCTAGAAGACCAACTTGCTTTCTTCCTATCTTATCCACTAGTTTTCCTACAGGAAAGGCTAAAATAATCGAGACAAGAAGCGCAATAAAGATTAAGATTGAAGCAAGTCCAATGTCTATATGTAAGTCAGTATCTAAATAAATCAAGACATATGGAAAGAAAATCTTAGAACAAATCTCCTTAAAATTTAATGGTTCTTCCATCATTGCATATTTTTTTTCCTTAATATAGTAGTTACTAAAAAACATGATAATTCCTCAAATAATATGCAAAAATTGCAAAACAAATGGGAGAAGGAAACAGATCAGGGAAACCAATCTTTATGTCCTTGACTATTAAATTCATAGCATTCCTCGCAGTACCATTCCTCAAATACGGGATTATATACGAGGTCGATGTCGATGCGTTTACAAGTGGAGCATGAGAGGGGGGCTCCGTTCTTCGCTAATGTGAGATCTTGTATTATAGATTGAAGCTCGATCAGTTTTTCTTTTTTTTCATAGTAGTTCAAGTCGGGATTTTCCCTAATTTTATCTTTCTTGCTACGGACTTCTGACAATCTTTCTGAAAACGCTTTAAGTAATAGCTCTCTGAGATTTTTGCGGATCTTCCGCAGCTTCGGGTCCTTCAGCGTGATTATGCGTTTTTTTTTCATACTCATCCTACGGTTTTATTATTTCGTTCCCATATAAACTAAATGAGAGAGTACATTTATTGTTAATTCTTATTAATTCTTATTCTGCTCTAAAAAAATTTGTCTAATGTTTTAAATTGATCGATCTTGAACAAGACCTTCGTCTGGTACGCGTGCCACATCATACCCACGTTAGTAAGCGAGTTTTTCTGCTGTCTCTCTCTATATAGATATCCCCATGCTTGAATTTCATTCGCAAACTGCTCGGCGTCATCGTAAAAGTTGTCTTTGAGATTATAATATTTCGATGTCTTGAGAAATTCGATTTCGCCCCGCAGCAAGTCCTTCACGACCTCGCGGAACAATTCAAACACGGTGAGATCGGA
>SHMW01000109.1 GCA_008080735.1 Promethearchaeota archaeon | reverse complement strand
ATAAAAATTAAATGAAATGCTTTATTTAAACAATCAATTACCTTTTTCTGAGTTTGATTCATCTTGTCCAGTTTTTTAGAATCGCGAGAATTGCGAAAGAAGTACAAAGAAGTTAAAAGTTATGTAAAGATTGGCCCGATATTTCTTACGAGATATGAGAAGGCCAGAATTGTCGGTGCGCGTGCCTTACAAATTAGTTTTGGTGCCCCTATCCTAGTAGAAAAACCGAAAGATGTGATTGACCCAATTAAGATTGCTCAACTTGAGCTCAAATCAGGCATCCTTCCCTTAACTATACGTCGGGAACACCCAACAAGCCACGAATTTCAAGATATCCCGATCAATAAACTTATTTTGAAGAAAGACTAATTTTAAATCCTCTCTTTTCTTGTTTTATTGTATGCGGTATCGTCCTTTTTCGGAGAGGTAATAGACTCGATTCTCTTCTACTAATTCAGTTTTCACATACCCTTTAGCGATTAATGTATCTAGGATCTCTTCAAGATCCGCCTTTTTGAAAGGATCTTTGCCCATCGGTATCCGACTCTGATTTGCAATAATCGCAATCCGATTCAAGAACATACGTTTATCTTGGATGCTTTCGATTATTGTGATTTCATCATTACTCAGTTTATCAAAACTATCACGCGTGATGACCTCGTTCTTTAAAGTTTGCGCAAGGTTCACCGTTTCTTCGCTAGCTTTCTGTTTCTCTGTTTCTACATGCTTTAATTCAACCAAATCCTTGGCAACCTTTTTCTCTTTTCCCTTCGCGGCTTCTTCAAAATAGGATCTCATTTTTTCCTTTTTCTCATCATCTCCCATAATATCATTATAAACAATTTTATTATTTAAAAACTTATATTTACCTAATGAAAGAAGATTTATACCCTAAGGACTTCATATTGAAGAACGGGGATGAGGTTTTATTCCGTCATGTAAAGAGAAAAGACGCTAATGCCGTATGGAAAAATTTTAACCAAGTTGTTGAGGAGGCTATCTATCTTCCTGTGTTTCTCCCCGTAGAAAGTCAGTTTGAAAAGCATACTTGGTATGATAGTCTGAAAAAATCGAATGAAATTTGTATTGTTGCTGAGAATGTGAATTTAGAACGTCCGAATCATATATTGGGACAATGCGAAATTTCGAATGTTGATTGGGATGCCGCTTCACACGTGGGAAGTTTAGGAATTATCGTCCGAAAAAATTACAGAGATGAGGGAATTGGCAGAATATTAATCGATGTGGCCATTCGAGAATCGAAAAAGTTAAACGAAAAACAAAAAATTATATTAAGTTGCTTTTCTTCAAATGAACGTGCCCTCCATCTGTATAAGTCTATGGGTTTTCAAAAGATCGGCATCCGGAAACAACAATTTCTTATCGAGGATCAATACTATGATGAGGTATTGATGGAACTGTTTATTGATGATTATATTAGAGAGAATTAATTTCTGAATTTGCCTGAGCAAGTTAAGGGTACCGAGACCTGCGATTATAACATTTTTTTGATTCATGAGTAAGAGGGTTATCATTTAGAAATATAAAATTAAGGTTGTGGAGTTCCTCAATCATATCCTTATTAAAATGACGAATGTTATTACTTTTTAGAAATAAAATTATAAGTTGTCTAAGCTTTTCAAGTCCACTGATCTCTTCTATTTGATTATTGTCCAAAAACAACTCCTGTAATTTTTGAAGTGTCTCAAGACCCTCAATCTGTACTATTTTATTATTGGACAGTTCTATCTTTCTTAATTCTCTTAAATTTTCCAAATTCTCAATTTGCTGTATCTGGTTATTAGAAAGGTATAATCCTTTCAGCTGGGTTAGGTTAGCCAAGCCTTCAATTTTCTCTATTCGATTGTTATTCAAGTGAAGCCAATGTAGGTTTTCTAATTGCTGAAGACCCGAGATTTTGGTGATTTGGTTAAAGGATAGATTTAATTTTTCCAAGCGAGGCAAATCCCGAAGCCCACTGATATGCGTAATTTGGTTATTGTTTAGATTTAAATCCTCCAGATGTCCCAGTCCACTTATATCCTGTATTTCTGTGAGCGCATTATAATTGATCGCAAGTTTTCTAAGGTTTTGAAGCGTATTCACATTTTTTATTCGTTCAATTTTATTATTAGTAAGAATTAAGTCTTTAAGATTGGGTAAATACGCCAAGGAATCAATTTCGGAGAGTTGATTATCGGATAAGTCTAAAATTTGTAAATATTTTAGGTGCTGGATACCTTCTATTTTGGAAATCTTATTCCTCTTTAATATAAGGTGTTTGAGTCTAACTAAACGTTTTATAGCGGGTATTTCTCCAATGGACTTAAATCCTGCGCCCTCACAATTCAGCAAAATTATGCGTCCATTTTGAAGGGTCACATTAAATCCACATTTTTCGATATAATACTGATATAATATCAGATTTATACATACATCAATCAATCTCTTCTCAAGCTGATTTTTTTTTTCAAATACCGATTCTATGGAAAGATTACCGATAGCTTTTTCGGGGAGAGAGCGGAGCTTGATGGCCAAAAAATCTTTTAGTATTCGAGATGATGCGTGATTACCCATTTTTTTCAATATTTCTATTACTAGGAGCTTTTTCTCAATATTATCTACCTGTTCTAGGGTATATTGTAATAAAGGAAGAAGTTTTTTATGATCCCCGTACTTTTTGCTTAAAATCTTACCCGCTGTTAAACTAATAGTTAAATTTGCGTCTGATAAGAATAATAGTTCGAAAAATGAGTATTTATCTCCCTCATCAATAGATCCTAACACATTTAAAGCTTTTTCTCGAAGGGCTTCTTCATTAGAATTATATATCCATTCTTTTAATAAAATTCTGGCTTCCTTTTTTCCTAATTGCTGTAAATGTTCTTGAATATTGGAGGGATTTAATTGCATTTTACCACACATACCCCTTGCTAGGAGTTGTAAAAACACATGAACGGGAAAATTTGATAAAAATTTTGCTTACTTATAGCCATCACTCTACTTAGGAATAAATATAATCTTTTACACTATGTTCCTTGTCGATAATGTCTGTTAACGCATTATTGAAATGATGTTGGGTGATATTTTCTTCTCTTCCTCTCAATGCTTTAATACCTGCCTCTGTAACTAACGCTTTTATATGGGCGCCACTGAATCCTTCCGTTTTTTTGGCAAGATCTTGAAAGTTTACACCCTTCAAGTTCATTTTCCTCGTGTGGATTTTTAAGATCATCCTTCGGGCTTCCTCATCGGGCAAGTCAAATCTAATGACGCGATCAAATCTACCCGGACGTAAAATTGCGGGATCTAACACATCCTCCCGATTGGTGGCGGCGACAAACATTATCCCTTGGGTATCTGCAAATCCGTCAAGTTCCGAGAGGAGCTGCATAAAGGTTCTCTGGACTTCTCGATCCCCTTTATAAACTTCACTCGTTCTCTTGATGGCGATCGCATCGATTTCATCAATGAATATAATGGCGGGAATATTCTCTTTGGCCAGCGTGAATACTTCTCGAACCATTCGCGACCCCTCCCCAATGAATTTTTGTACTAAATCTGATCCTACCAGATGGATGAATCGAGCATTGGTAGAGTTCGCAATCGCTTTTGCCGTAAGTGTTTTCCCCGTTCCAGGAGGACCAGAAAGTAAAGCACCCGAAGGAGGGTCTATCCCAAGCTTTTCAAATAATTCGGGATGGAGCATCGGTAATTCCACTACCTCGCGAATTGCTTGGATTTGCGCATCCAATCCTCCAATATCCTCAAATGTAACATCGGGAGACTCCATAAGTTCCATACTCGCAACGTGTCCCCGGATCTTTCTCGACAAAATTTCTAAGATTTGATAACTCTGCGGATGGAGCGTAACTTGATCTCCTCCTTGTGGCTCAATAAGATCATTTGGAGGTAAAATTATGCGATTCCCAGGGGCATGCGATACGATCACTCTGCCATCCTCCAGTACTCTCTCCACTGATCCGATGAGTAATGGCTTCTTTTTGATATTATCGATAATATCTTTAAATCCGCTTAACTCCCGCTTCAGTTGCTCATTCTCTTTTTCTAATGAAGTTAATTTCTTTTGTAGCTTTCTAGCGTCTGATTCTGTCATTATCCACAACTAGAATGTATTTATCATCTCAAAAATATTTAATTATTTTTCGCACTCTCATGGTATTGACAAATTATTTGCCAAATCGGATTTTTCTCTTAGGTATTAGATTGGATTGAAATACAGGTTAGAAAAAATGCACCATTAAAATTTATGCTGAGCAATTATAATGCCAACCGTTTCACAATATCTTTAATTCCCCTACTCACTAAATACAGCTGGATGTTCCGCGCACCACCAATTATTTCTTGAACCTTGGCAACTTCGAGTGCTTTATCAATTCGCATGTTATCCGTAAATGCTATCCCCCCACATAATTGTTGCGTTTCATAGGAGATTCTTTGTGCCAGATTGGAGGCTAAGAATTTGGTCCCAGAACTGAAGGCAGCATTATATTTGATAAATTTCTGATCTTCATATTTCAGCGTTTTTTTGTATTCTGTGGCTGATTTAAATCCTAATTCTGTGGCTGCCATAAGCTCTGTAAACAACTGTGTGATCGGAAATGAGACTGCTTGAAAATCATATAATGGTTTCCCAAATTGTGTCCTGAGGTTTGTATAGATTAATGCAGTTATCGCGGTTAGCCAACTTATCCCAAGACTTGAACCAATAATCGCATCACGCTCAGCCACTAATCCGGAAAATAAGTTTCTGTATCCGATGCCTTGTTTTCCAATAATATACTCTTTTGGTACTTTTACCGAATTGAAAATGGTTTGACTCACTTCCACGCGCGGGATAGACTGGATTCCTAAGCGGTTTGTTTCAATTCCTGCAAATTCGCGATCTATAAGGAGTTGATACATTGACCCTCTCGGATCATGCTTATTTGACACACCATAGACCACAAAATAATCTGCCTTAGAGCCATTTGTAGTGTATACTTTTTCCCCGTTCAAAACAAGATAATCCTCATACTCTTCTATGGATGTTTGCATATTTACCGCATCCGAACCATGCTGACGTTCGGTAATACATATCGCTCCGATCTTCTCACCTGACATAATCTCATTGAGGATGTTTTGTATATGGTCTCCCCTTCCATGCTGAAATAAAGGATTCGCAAATATTACTCCCGAAACCACTCTGGCTAAATCCAATTCGGGATCGATGATTGAGGTCGCCATCGCCAACAAAATTTCATAGCGCATCCCAAATTTATTCACGTTCCCAAACTGATTTAATCGCTGTATATAATCTCCCTCACCTAAAAGCGGAAATAATTCATATACATCTTTATTTAAGTCTATTCTCGGTTCGACTTTTTTCAACAAAAAATCCTCGAGCTCTTCCAAAAATTCTTGCTCCTCCTTACTAATTAACGGAATAATAAAATTATTGAATATTTGGAAAATATTTCGAGTATTCAGTTTTTCCTCAATCTGATCGTCTAATATATTTACTCCCGTGATCTTTTTCATATTATAGACTTAGTTAACTGCCATATTAATCTTCCTTTTTCCCTTCACAAGAGTAATTCCTTGCTTGATTTGATTTATCCATTCTCAACCACAAAATCTAATGGATATATAGCTTTCTCGTATTCTCTCCATCTTAGAGTGTGTATAAAAATTTTGATAAAAAAAATTCTTGAACACCCACATAAAACTCCCAAATTCTCTCAAAATTTTTCAAAGTGAGTGGGTTTTCATCCGATAAAATTCTAATTTCGTAATTAACCCTTCTTCCCACACTTGAATATAAAATAATTAGTTTTTGTATTAACAAAATTTATAAATATAGAATTTTATTATCACATCAAATTATTTTAATTTTTAATTGTTCTAAAAAACACAATATCGTGGATAAAAATATATAAAAGTTAAAATAATTATATTAGGAATATAACTATACAACTAAAAAAATCTATTAATAAAAAAAATTAACAAGGCTGAAAAAAATGGCAGAAGAAGAAAGTTTCCTCAACGCTAAGGCCCTTGTGGTCGATAACGGAACTGGTATTTCGAAGAATGGGTTCGCTGGTGAAGATCAGCCACGATCGGTGTTTCCAACGCTCATCGGATATCCTAAATATGAGTCAATCATGACTGATGTCGAGCACTATACCCGAGAATACTATATCGGGGAAGAAGCAATGCAATTAAAGGGTGTGCTGAAGCTCATGTTTCCAGTCGAGCATGGTATCATTGAAGACTGGACTGCAATGGAGAAGATCTGGCACTATACCTTTTACACTGATTTACGCATCGATCCTTCCGAACATCCTGTATTATTGACAGAAGCGCCATTAAATCCTCGACCTAACCGAGAGAAGATGGCAGAAATAATGTTTGAAACCTTCAATGTACCGGCATTATATGTCGCAATGCAAGCAGTTTTATCATTATATGCTTCTGGTCGTACGACTGGATGCGTTATTGATATTGGAGACGGTGTATCTCACGTTGTCCCAATTTTCGAAGGGTTCGCATTAAGCCACGCGATTCAGAGAATTGACCTCGCAGGCAGAGACATCACGACCTACTTACAACGCTTACTCAGACAAAAAGGATATTCGTTTACCACATCCGCAGAGAAAGAAATTGTTCGGGATATCAAAGAGAAATTGTGCTATGTCGCAATTGACCCCGAAAAGGAGATGATGCTTTCCAAGAAGGTAGCAGGCATGGAGAAGAGCTACATGTTGCCCGATGGAGAGACCATTAACGTGGGAGTAGAAAGATTTCTTGCGCCCGAATGCTTTTTCAATCCGTCCGTCATTGGGAAGGAATTAGAGCCCTTAGACGACGTAATTGTGAATTCCATTTCAGAGTGCGATGTTGACCTTCGACGTGACCTTTACAGCAATATTGTCTTATCTGGAGGTTCCACAATGTTTCCAGGTATTAAGGAACGACTTACCAAGGAGATTAAGGAACAAATTCCGGAGTCTGTTGATGTAAAGATTATCGCACCACCCGAACGAATGTATTCCGTCTGGATTGGCGGCTCAATCTTGAGCTCCTTGAAGACTTTCCACCGAATGTGGGTGACTCGTCGCGAATATAAAGAGATGGGACCACAAGTAATTCATAGATGTTTCTAAATATGCCTTCGGGCTTTATTTTTTAATTTCACACGAATTTTTTTATTTTTCTTTTTTTCTTGTTTCTGAGAAGAAATTTAAGTCTTAAATTGATAATTATATTTTTTGAATCTTATAAAGTTGGTTGATTTATATCACCAATCTGAGGATTTGTTAAAAGATATTCCAGATTGTCCCAGAAAGGAAATTATTTCAAGAATTATCAACTTACATCCAGAACTTCAAAAGATAAAATATAAGGCTATTATTTCAGAGATACTTTTTGGGAATAGAGAACATTTAACAAATGTTTTTCTTTCGTCGGATGCGATTGGAGACAAAATTGAATTATTTGTACTTTTTAGAATGACATATCAATTCAAATCTTTAACACTGCAAGATCTTAGAGATGAGGGAATTGATCTCAATGAAAATAAATTAGATAACTTAAAACAAGAGATTGAAGAAATTGTCGATGGTTGGATTCGAGACGGTCCAATCAGCTATCTTGCCGAAACTACCGACGAATTATACAGAGATGAATATTTAAAAACTGAATACGATTTGATCAAAAGAATTTGGCACACTTATGCATTATTATCAGGTTCTTTCGAAATAACATTTAGCGAAATTGAGAAAATAGCAGATCTTCAATCTCATCTGACTCGCGCTCTAAGAGAGGGAGGATCTATTAGTATTGCTCAATTACAAAGAGTGGTTACTTCTCTTAGAGCGTCTATTAAGAAGTTATCTTCCCAAAATATCATTGATTATTTAGAATCTACTGTTAATGATGTAAAAACCTATGTTGATAACTATTTACAAAATATGGATTGGAGTTCGCAGAAAATCGGGGAAGTATTTCACTCTCCTTTCGAGGCATTCACCATTCAGCACTTGAAGTCGGTAGATCCTTCAATCAATCTTGCACATGAAAAATATACTGCCCTACCTAGTAGAAATTTTCAAGTAGATAGTCTTATAGAACGAGACGCTACATTCAAAGATAAGATAGACAAAAATCAGGATGTAATACAGATTCCTGGGCGTATTAACATGATAACAATAGATTACACTTTTTCATCTAAAAAAGATATTGTCCTTGGAAAATGTGATAAGAGTTATCAATCAGATGATAGACTCTTATTAATTGTTCTTTTAGGATCAAAAAACCCTAATACGGTACAGAAATTAAGAGAAAATCTTGCAGATGATACCGATATCCCTGAGTACTCAAAAGGAGACAAATATGTTCGAATAATTACTATGGAAGAGTATACGACATTTCTGACGATTGAATATTATGATTTTGCTGATACTTTTAACGAGATAATTGAGTTATCATATAAAATTTTCAGATCGCAGTCCCTCAATTTCGATCGAGAGAACATCTATGGTCAGCTAAGTAAATATTGGAGTTTAGCTGTGGACTATTTAGCTGCCTATGATGATGATGCTTGGGTTGATAAATATCTCCCGCAAACATAATTTATTATTAACCAGTTACATTTCTATTGGATTTTTTTAATTAAATTTATTAGTTTTCATCATTTCCAAATTTAATTTTGTAGTCAATATTTTTCTTTTCATCTAATGGATATTCAATAGGTATGTAGCTAATATCTACTGGCTCTTGCGCCGTATAATTCTTGAGTTTTGTGCGAAATTCTTTTAAGTATTTTTTACGCTCTCTTCTGTCTTTTCTTTTTTCAAGCTGATCTTTATCCCACTTCCAATTTGAATATTTGAGAATTTGTCGTTTTAGATCATCAGTGATTATGGCTCCGAATCTCATTAAAAAAACTCCCAAGGCGATGTACGCAAGCCGAGAATCTTGTTTTGATAGATATTCGAGAAATTCGTCGTAATAGCGTTCAATTATTTTTTTTCTAAACTTTCTTGGAACTCCATCGGGATATTTCTCAAAATCCGCTGATGTCATATGATCTTGAACGATATCCATATAATCCCATCTTATACGTCTTGCGCGATCGTTTCCTGTCATGGTATACGCCCAAGTCCTATCCGGTCCTCTATACTCTCCAGAAGTATCTTCCCTCATGCTTGGTGTTTTCCCATCAAATTCTATAACACTGGTTCCGAAATCGTGCCTTAGATAACATTTAAAATCAGTCTTAGGAACTTTTGCTAATGCTAACTCTAACGCTCTACAGAATTGAATCTGCTCTTCTTCTGTCAGTGAACCGGCGCTGGAGTTTAAATATTTCCATATTCCTCTTTTCGGGTAGTTTTTTTCGGGAGTCTTCGACCAAATATTAATATTTGGATCCTTATCTCCAACTGGAACAAGCGTTCCAATCCCAAGTGAAAACTTGCGAAAATAGAAAGTAGCTAAAAATTTTTTGTTATTAGGAGTTTTAACAAATAGAGAAACATCAAAAAGGACCTCGTCGCCTCCGAATTTGATGTTTGGAATTAGTGTTTTTAGCTTCGCTGCAGTTTCGATGATATTTTCTATATTTCTGTATTTGATATGGAAAGCGCCACTACCTGTTATACGCTCGTTTGGTTTGAAAAAGAATTCAAGCTTCTTAAATATAAAAGCATAACCCTTCCAGCCTACTGCGCCCTCTTCTATATCATCTTCTTCCTCTGCAATCTCTGAGGCCAATTCTAATAAATTCTCGTAAGAAGATTTCCTTTCCCTCACAATCCAGTCAATTCCTCCCAAACTATCTTGATAATAATATAAATACAAAGTATTAAATCTTAACTAAAAAAATTAGTATCCAATAAAATCTCTTCCAAAATCATTTCAAAAACTCATTTCCATAGAGAATTTTTTATTTTTCTTTTTTTCTTGTTTCTGAATGTAAAATCAATCATTCAAATTCCTTGATATATATATATTATGATCGGGTTTGACCGTGCGAAAACAATTAGTAGAGATTTATTAGAATTTGTATCAGAAAAAATTTCAATGGAAGATTGTAAAAAACATCCCTAGGCGATTCCAGAAATAATGTTCAAGAATATTAGTGAACGCTATTATGACGAATTTCTCGACTACATATCTATCGCAATTCGAGTATTGCATATATAGCATTAGATGTCTTTTTAATGCGATTTGGAGCAGTGATTACTAAATATTTGAAACAAACAATTCTGAATTATTCCGATTGGCTCTGGAAGAAATATCAGCTTGACAAAATAAAAAATATTAGAGAACATATATAATATTTAAAAGAATTACGTATAAAGCTCAAGAAGTATACAGCAGAAAAGCCAGTAGAATTTACTTATAT
>SHMW01000108.1 GCA_008080735.1 Promethearchaeota archaeon | reverse complement strand
ATTTTATTATATTGAATTAAATTACCTAAAATTTCTTTAGCAACAATATATTGTATTTTTATCTGATCCTCTGGGGGATACTTCGTTTTGAAAGTGTCTGATTTGAAATAATCGTCATAAAGGGCTTGGAGCAATGTTTTTATGGAATAATAGCCATCTACTATGGCGTTGGATACTGTTTTTAGTGTTTCAATGCGATAATCAATATCATTGAAAAAGTTTTCTTCTTTCAATGAGATTGGACGAATCGAATGAGGTTTGGTACTAACCTCACTTAAATACTCCTTCCATTTATCTTGAAATCTGAATCCTTGTGTTTTCGCAATCCCCGCGAGTTTTTTAATTACTTTGAATAATTTGTCTAAAAATTCATCCTTCGTAGCTTTTGTCACGATATGATATCCCTTCTGATTTTGGATCAAAAATTTAGTTTCTACTACCAAAGATATAGAAATAAGGTTATTAAAATTTCTTTAAGATAGTGCAAAAAGAAAGGGTTTTATAATTTATGTTAATTTATGCATAACTTCCAAAACTCTCTCTACTTGTAGATCATTTATAACTAAAGGAGGAAGAATCCTGATGGTGGTTAAACCCGCGTTTAATAATAAAACATTCATATCTTGAGCTTTATTTATAAGGTCATTCACCCTTATACGATAATCGACGCCAATCATGAGACCTTTCCCTCTGACTTCACGTATTAGCCTCTCTTCTTCTGCGTATTTGTTTAAATCATTCAAAAGTTTTTTTCCTTGTGTATCTGCGTTTGTAACTATACCTTCCTCTTGAATTATATCAATTACGGCATTTGCGGCCGCACAACAAAGTGGATTTCCTCCGTATGTAGTGCTATGCTCTCCAATCTGCATTTTTTCGTATAATTCTTCAGAAGAGATCATCGCACCCATAGGCATCCCTCCCGCAATTGCTTTTGCCATGCACATGGCATCTGGAACAATGTCGTAATGTTCGAACGCAAACATTTTCCCCGTTCTGCCAAAGCCGGTTTGCACTTCATCATCAATTAAGAGAATATTATTCTGATCACATAACTCTCTTAATTCTCTAACAAAATCATATGGTGCAGGATAAACACCCCCTTCACCTTGAATAAGCTCAATAAAAACTGCAATTGTATTATCATTTACCAGTTCTTTCACCGAATCTATATCGCCATATGAAGCAAACTTTACGTGGGATGATAACCACGGTAGAAAAGGTTTTCTATATTTCATATTATGGGTCATCGCTAGGGAGCCTAAGGTTCTTCCATGAAAAGCCCTTTTAAAAGCGATTACTTCGGGATTTTTTTTATCCCTATTGACAGCTAATGCCAATTTTAAGGCCGCCTCAATAGCCTCTGTTCCACTATTTCCTAAAAATGTTTGACTCAGAGGTTTTGGAGTAATTCTTGCTAACTTTTCTAATAGTTTATAACGAATTTCCATAGGATAACTCGGAGAGACCATAACCAACTGTTCCAATTGATTCTTTACGGCTTCAACGTATTTGGGATGCGAATGACCAATGTTAACCACCGCATGCCCCGCAACACAGTCTATATACTCGTTATCATTCTCGTCAATTAGTATAGCGCCCTTACCGTTTTTAATAACAATATCTTTTTTCTGAAATAATTTACTATGTAAATATTGTTCGGCTTCAATTTTATTTGAAAACTCCTTGTTCATAATTCAGATTCACAATTAATATTATAATAGGTATAATTGCTAGAGTTTAACAAAACAAATAATTATTATTTTTTCAAAAATTTGAAAGAGTGAGAGATTGATAAGAATGAATAACAAAAAAAATAATTTCAAGGTCGAAGAACTGGGAAAGTTTACAGAGAAGGAAATATATGAAATTCCAGAAGCTCTTCGAAGATTGATTCAAAATAAGGATCATATTGAGACAATTGCTCAAAAAATTATCAATAATAACACCAGACATATTTATTTAATAGGGGCAGGAACATCATACCATGCGGGATTTGCCATATCCTATATGTTTAATAGGATTACACATATTCCCACTTTCTGCGAATTTTCGATGGAATTTCAATATTTAATCGAGCCAATATTAGATAAAAATGATTGCGTTATCGGAATTTCTCAGAGCGGAAGAACGAAAGATACAATTGAGTCTGTGAGGTTAGCAAAGCAATCAAGAGGGTGTTTAACTATAGCTGTTACAAATAATTCTGAATCTGAGTTGGCAGAAGCTTGTGACTATGATATTTTTTTGAATTGTGGAGAGGAAAAAAGTGTCTTAGCTACAAAAACCTATATTAATCAATTAGCAAGTCTATCCATACTTGCATTAGAAACAGCAATAAATAAGAAGGAAATTACAGAAGATTATTATAGAATGATTTGGGAAGAATTAAAAATGATACCCAGCAAAATTGAAGATTCTTTGTCTGACCTTCATAAAAAAATTAAGGACTATTCTAACTATTTTAAATTTGCGGAATTTTGTTTCATTTTGGGGGGGGGATCTGACTATGCCACCGCAATGGAGGCTTCATTAAAATTAAAAGAAGGAGCAAGAATATTTGGTCAGGCATATTCTACCGCTGAATTTCCACATGGACCAATCACACTAGCAGATTCGAGCGCATGGATATTAGCAATAATCCCGAAAGAAGAGGATCAGAGAAAAAAGAATCTCATCAATCTCCTTAAAAGAATAAAGGAACGTAAAGCTACTATTTTGGGGATTTATGAAATCGAAGATGAAAAAGACATTCCAGACCCCATCGATTTTGGGATCCAAGTTCCCAATACCATACATGACTTACAACCAATAATAATGATTTTAGCTGTTCAATTACTCACATTGGAGATTGCCAGAATAAAGAATATCAACTCGGACACACCTAAGTTCCTCACAAAAGTCAGCGGAATTTAAGAAAAAAAATAAAAAGTCTATTTTTTCATATAATACGTTTTGTATATATGAATTCTGAGATAAACTATAAGGATATCCACGATGAGAAAGAAAATGAGAAACGGATTATATGTGAAAAAGAACAATATCAAACCGATAATTCCCCCGATAATTGGGATATCAATCGCCAGGATATGGACTCTTTTGCTCTCTTCTTTAGTCCATACTAATACCGCTATTCCTATGTAAATGAAACCAAAGATGGTTGTGCCAATATTTTCAAGATTTATCCCATAATATATCTGTAAAATATGAATCAACGCAGTAATGAAAAACATAACAATTGTCAAAAATGAAAGCTGATTCTGACCATTCATTCCTGTGAACGATATATAATAGAGGAATAATGAGGGAACAACAATGATATCAACAATAAGGTGCCATACGATAAACCAATTGATGGTTCCGTTTTGAGCAATTTCAATCGAGATTAATCTCACCAAACCTAAAGTCCCACCGATAAAGGGATAAATTATTCCTATGAATGTCAAGGGTCTATTTTCTTTATATAATAACAATAAAATCCCTAAGACACCATAGAGCCCTCCGATTATTGCAGCAGCAAGATCATGCCATTCAAATCCAACAACTATTAATTGCCCTAGATGTGTTATGGCAGAAGCGATCAACAAAATACCCGCAATGATTCGTAGTTTTTGATAATTTTTTAGTTCCATATTTGAATCCTTTTTATTGATTAGACTATTACTTTTAATTAGAAATTAGTTTATTATTATATTTAAATTCTTAAAATTAACGTTGTAAGATAAACTATGAAATTAAACCATTTTGCTGTGGCTTCGATTTCTGAAGAAGATAGTGATACCTTTTTTCTAAAATTGCTTGGATTTCAAAAAACACGTGATTTTACTGTTCCCGCGAAATTAATGAACAAATTTTTTGAAGAGAATAAGGATCAACGAATCATACGATATGAACATGGGGATGTGGCGGCGGAAGTATTTATTACGGATGGTAATAGCTACAGAACTGATACCTTCACTCATGTATGTTTGGAAGTAGAGAATCGGAACGAGATTGTTAGCAAAGGACGAGAATTGGATATTAAAGTAATTCAAGTCCCAAGAGAAAATAGTGAGGGATATTATTTATTTCTCCAAGACCCATTTGGAAATATCTATGAAATTAAATAGACTGAAAATCAAATAGAAGAAATGATATGAATACCACAATAACATAACATTTTTTAAGCCATCTTTTTATATGAATCATTGAAATTGTTTTTTATAACAAAAGGGTTGAATGAAATGCCACGATCTTACAAATTTAAAATTATAATGGGGGGAGTATCTAATCCAGAGATCATTCCTTTTTTCGATAATTCCGAATTTAGTGGCGAGGATTTCTCCCATATAGGTATTACTATCAACTCAATCGAATGTATGACTAATTTCGGTGATTCTTATCTTTTTATTCTTTGGCATTTAAACCAGAAAAAGCGATTTGAATTCATGCTATCCTCATTTTGTCATGGAGCGAGGGGAGGATTAATTTATATTGACAAATCAAGTATGAATTCTTATCGAGAAGCGAGAAGATGGATAACTCAATTTAGAAATGAGATAAAAAATATCCCTTTGATAATTCTAAGTTTTCAATCTGATGCCACTCATAGAGAAGTTGCTAATGAAAAAATAAAACGATTGTTTGAAGCGTATAGAATAAATGGCCACTATAATATTAGCGCTCATGAAGAAATAAATTATATATTGAAAAAGGATTTCTTTAAATTCTTAATAGAAGTATATAATGGACAGAATTCAATAGAATATTCTGATCTATCCCTTTTATTTCCTAAAGAGGAAAAAGATTTTATTGAATTTTTGAAAAATTATCAGATATGTCCACTTTGTAAGGAGAAGAACCATATTGACAATTTGAAAGATTTTTATTTTAGCCAGAAGGAAGAGGTTATGTTATTAAGAGAGAGGTTTTTTGAACTAAAAGACAAATATACCCATCTGGGACCAGGATGGACTCACTCACTAAATCTTGGGATATTATGTTGTTCGTGTTATAAAAAATATTTCAATAATGCAAAATCCTAAAGGTCGGCATCACTTCGATTTTTCAAATGAGTCCCGCTTTCTTAATTATTTGTTTGTGATCAAACGCAAGTTTCATTTTCCTAATTTTTTGAATAGGAACTAGCTCTAATTCAGCGGCATCATCTTGCGCTTTTGGATCTTCTCTATTAGATTTAGGTTCACATAAAAAAGCAATACTAACCGTATGACCTCTTGGGTCGCGGTCTGGTTTAGAAAATACGCCGATTAATTCGGTAATTTTAACATTTATGTTTGTTTCCTCTTTTGCCTCTCTGATGCATGCGACCTCAACAGTTTCGCCAACATCTACAAATCCACCCGGTAATGCATATTGTCCTTTGAAAGGAGGATTTTTCCGCTTGATTAATACAAGATTATCAGAATCAAATAATATCACAGCATCCACAGTTAGTAGTGGAGTTTCTGGTCTCGGCATTTTTTTTATCAGCTAACTACAATAAGGATAATATATAGTTAAATATAACTGTTTTAATGGCGATAAAAATCATTATAGCGTGAAATGTACACTTTTTTCCAGTTAAAAAGCTTATCCTAAGATTTTTGCATGTAAAAGGTATTCTATTCTTGCTTTTCGGTATTTAATGAAATTAACATCCTTCGGAGTTCTTCTCAGTAAAGGTTGTTTGTTCAAAGAATAAGAGTCCACTATATCAACTTCCAATTCAAAATCATCCATATATATATGATTAAAACATGGGGGTTCATTAGCTCTGACTTTTCCACTTGTACTAGTACCACAATAAAGAAATGTAGTCCCATTTAATGTCCATACGTGGGGTACATGTCGATGTCCCATCAATACTAGCTCGATTTCAAACATTCTAAGAATTTCCAGTACTTCTCCGGCATCTATTGGAATATTTAAGCTTTTAGAGCTATAAGGAACAGCAATGAGGTGATGATGAAGAGCCAATATTTTTCGTTTTTCAGAATTATTCAAATATTGTTCTGCTATATATCTTAATTGTTGATCTCCTATTTCTGATATTGCAATTCCATCTTTCGCACTGCATATTCCCAGTGCAAGGCAATTACTTTTTTTCGAGATGTTAGTTGTAGTCGTTGAGCCGAAAAATGTTTCATAATTGATTTTTCCAGCTCCATTTTTAGAGATATCGTGATTTCCTGGAACTATTAATTTTTCCGTGGGAATTCGGTCTATATATCGTTTTATTCCCTCATACTCTTCATAACGTCCATGGTCAGTGATATCACCTGTGATTATCACCAAATCGATTTTAGATTTATACCCTGCGATATATTCGATGATATTTTCAAAGCATTTTTCTTTAAATTCAGCAGAGCCATAATGTAAATCCGAGAGATGTATTATTTCCATTTTAAGATCAAAAAATTACCAATAAAATTAGTTCTATTGTAGCTTTAGTAAAATTATAGGTTGATGGTTATTATTGGTTTTGAACATATTATATAAAACCTATATTGAGCTATATAGAGGAGTCTGGTAAAAAGGGGGTTTTAGGACGTATTTTTGTAATAGCTAAAGAGTTTCTATATATTTTTGCTTTTATGATATATGAGAAAAGAAATAAGGATTGGTATCTATTCTTCCTTAAATTTGGTTAAAATATAGTCTGTAATTTCGTCTGGCTCCAATTCTTCCGTAGCGATAAATCCTTGGAAAAATTCTGATGATCCACCTCCTTTCCCATCGAAATGAGAAATTATCTTACGAATAAAGTTTCCTAAATGAAGATCTAAGTCTTCTGAAGCTTTCGGTCCTAGCATCCCCATAACAATATATCCACTCTGGGTTTTATTGAGTAGAATGGTTATCGCGGTATCATCTTCCTTAAGAATTGATTGATTTACATTTTTCAAATCTTCTTGCGAGAGATTTTCAAGAGCTTCAACCACTATTTTGAACCCTTTATAGGTTTCGGCATCTGAAAGTAATTTTTTAATGAAATCATTGCTCAAGAGTTTTTGCATTTTATCTAATTTATCTTTCCCTTCTTCCCATTCATCGTAGAATTGTTTTACTTTTGGAAATATTTTGTCTTTTGGAAGGTTTAGAAATTCAGTAAGTTCAGTTAAAATGTCTCCTCGGAATATTTCGGACGAGTTCAAATCCAAATCTTCTTCATTTACATTTCCCGTCGAGAGTGCTTTATTGATATTTTTCCATTTATCAAATAGTTCTTTCACTCTTCCAACGATTTTGCCTTCTTCTACATCTAAGAAAGATCCTAATTTATATAGTATCTCTTGATTTCTCTTCTCTAAGCGTTTTGATGCTTTTCCTGCGGTATAGATAAGTCTTACGACACCATCTTGAATTTTCTGAGACTTGATTATATTTATCTGGCCTGTCTCAGCGGTATTATTAAGATGAGTGCCCCCACAAGCTTCTACATCTACCCCGGGAACTTCAACAATTCTGATTTTGCTCCCCGGAACTGCCCCTCCTTGATAAATTTCCATGCCATATTCATGCTCTGCCTCGGCACGTGGCATAAATTTTAGATTTAGATCAATCGACTCATTCACGATTTCGTTTGCTCTCTCTTCAATTCTGCTTAGCTGCTCGTTAGTGAGTTGTTCATAATGTGTTATATCCAAATGGGACGATTCAAGTGTTTTTTTAGCCCCCGCTTGGTTTACATGACTCCCTAATATTTCTCGAGCTGCGGCATTTACGATATGGGTCGCCGTATGGTGTTGGGAGAGTTGTCTCCTCCAATCTTCATCAACCTTGACTATTACCTCTTCACCCTCGGAAAATTCTGGATCCTCATTAAGTACATGGATAACATGATTGCCTTGTTTAAACACATCCTTGAAAATCTGTCCATTAATGGTTCCTATATCGTGAAGTTGACCGCCAGCGGTCGGGTAAGCAACAGATTTGTCTAATATTACCTTATGATCTGCAATTTTGAGAACTTTCGCTTTATTTTCTGTTTTGGTATAATCATAATAATACAGAGATTCTGTCTCGGGAATATCGTCTAATTCCAGCTCGATCTCTTTTCTAGTAGCGTGAACTTGTTCGGATTGTTCATGCCTTTGAATTACAAGATTATAAAAGTTATCTGGGATTTTTACTTGTACATTGTATTTTTTTGCCGCTTCTTTTACCATATCTGGGCTGATTCCGTTCGAATCATACATCTCTATTAAAGTTTCCGTGTCAATTTGCCCTTTGTTAAGTTCCTTTTTTAGAATCTTGTTCGCTTTCTTCTTAGTGGCATAATATTTCTCCTTCTCTACATCAAGAATTTCTTTTATCTCATCTAGATTCTCTGAGACTTCAGGAAAGAGACCCTTTAATTCTTCCGCGTGCCACTTACATACATCTGGAATTTCAATGTTCCATCCAAATTTATCAATGAATCCAATTGCCCTCCGGAAAATAACACGCAGATTGTATCCCCCTCCGACATTTGAGGGTAATTTTCCATCGTGAATCGCAAATAAAAGACTTCTGGCGTGTTCCGCAATCGAATAAAGTCCAGTCATCGGTAATATTGTATTTCGCAATTTTTCAACATTAATATTTAATTCCTCAGCTACTCTCCGCCATGCAGCGTCCATATCTTCTACCTCATCTGCGTTCAAATAAGCGGAAAATTTAGAAAATCGATTATATAAACTATGGTCTAATTCAATTTTGGTTTTTTTTCTAAGCTTAGAAAGCACATATGGAAATGTGGCTTCATACATATTCGGAGTTCCTTGAGAAAACCACGCGACTCGTTCTTGACCGAGTCCCATATCTAATACTTTCAGTTTTAGTTCTCGTGGACCTTTTGGTGTCTGCTCAAACATTGTATAGACTTGGTTAAATAATTCGACTCCCCTGCTAAAAAACTCCAGACTACATCCAAATGACCCTCCGCCTGCCCACGAATCTTCATGGACCGTGATTTCATCCTTTGAGAGCCCTACACCAATGGTAATAAAGTCATGCATATCCATGAATAATTCTCCTTGATCCCACTCTTCCGGAGAGACAAAAGTGTGCTGTCCAATCATGACGAAGCCCGTATTATGTGAGCCTGTTATTCCTACATTCTCTATATCATTAAAGCGTAAACAAAATTGGGGAATTATCAGCTTTTTCGCGGGAGGTTCTTCTTCACCAGTAATGACATATGGTTGGAACGCAGATATAGATGCGATGGTGAATTCCGAAGTTGGATTCCATCGGGCAACACAAGGATACCGTTTTATTGGTACATAACCCCGAGGTTCTAAAACTTCAATGATTTTTTTCCATACCTCAATATATGACAATTTCTGTGGTGTAGGATTGTCAAGAACCACATTAAATCCTCCAGAGCAGCTCGGGTCACCACAAACTCGTCGGTCTTCATGAGTAGTCCAAAAATAAGTTCCACAGCTACTGCATTGTTCTCTCCTATAGCCCAAATCCATTAATTCTTTGGTAGGGAAATACGTATCTGGATTTTTAGAAGCAATAGTCTTGAAAACTGTTTTTAATTCCTTATCTGTTTGGCAATCCTTAAGAAGGTCAATTTCATTTTCAGAAAGCATTTTAAATCATTAAGTAGACAATGATAATAAATTTAGTACCTAAATAAAAGAATTTTCGATTTCCTAAAACTTTTGTTATAATTCTAAAATTTGAAATCGTGAATAGTTCTCTTTGACGAAATCATAATCTAAGAGCTCTATTTTTTCGGGAAGAATTCTTAAGATAAGTTTTCGCTTACCTCGCACGATGCGCTGAGCTTTTTCAAACCCCTCTTCACCATCTTTTAAGAATTTTAATCGCTCTTCTCCAGTAGCAGTGATCTGCATTCCTTGAATCTTTCCTGTTTCCATGGGTGTATAGATTCCTATGCTCACTATTGGATTATTCTTGATATTTTCAATCTTTCGCCCAGGAGATAAGCCCACATAGAGATTATAATTATCTTCCCCCTTTTCCATATAAAAGTCCATCGGAGTAGCTCTAGGAATGTTATTATCACAGGTACATAGCACGAGGATTTTTCTTGTTTTCAAGAACGCTCGAATTTCTTTTTCTAATCGTTTTCTTGGCATTTGTTCTGACATAATATTGATCAGAATTAATAAACGTAAAAAAACATATCAATTGAAAAATCTAAAAAAAGAGAGAAAAAACTTAGCTCATCAAATCATTGAATGCTTGATCATCGTTATCAAGGGCATACTTCACATAAGGAGAAATGGGACCTCTTCCCAGTACCATTATTCGTATTTTAGAACCGATTTGGGGATTCATAGCGGTTCCTACTTTCAGTTGAGCTTCTGAGGGAATCTCATTAGAAATAGTGGAGACGATATCGTCCATTTTATCTAAAGTTAATCGATGACTTCCGGTGACTGACAATAGGCATTTATCAACTAATTGCGTATCAAGTTCAAGAAGCGGGTTATGGATCGCTAATTTCGATTTAGTGATTAAATCAGATTTTTTGCCCAGTGATTCGGTAATACCTATCAGGCCAGAAGGATATTTACCTGTTTTTTCAAATACTCGTTTCACATCCGCGAAATCTATATTTATCAGACCGCAACTATTGATCAAATGAACGACTTCTTTAATGCTTCGTATGAGAATCTCGTCCATAATCTTAAAGCCAGTAAGAACTGGGACTTTAGGGATAATATTGATTAAATTGTTATTAGGTAATGGGATAATGGTATCGGAATATTTTGCAAGATTAGACAATCCTAGTCTTGCTCTTGCTCTCCGCTCCGCTCCTTCAGATTTGAAGGGAATCGTACAGAATGAGACCACCATAGAATCATTCCTTTTGGCTTCTCTCGCGACTATAGGAGCTGCTCCTGTGCCAGTTCCCCCACCGAGTCCGCACGTAATAAATACAATATCGGAGTCTAATGAATTTCTGATTCGTTCCACATCCTCTTCAGCAGCCTCCTCTCCGATTTCTGGATTATTTCCCGAGCCCAGTCCATTACATGTTTCCTTGCCGATGAGTATTTTTTTTTGAGAATTCGAATAGTAAAGATCGTGAGCGTCAGTATTAATATTGAGCGTTTTAGTGCCATTAAGTTCCAATTCTTGTAGGCGAGACACAGT
>SHMW01000107.1 GCA_008080735.1 Promethearchaeota archaeon | reverse complement strand
ACTCATATGTTAATATATCAAATATAATTTTTTTCAAAATCAAATAAATTGTTCTTGATTTATTTTCTATTAATTTAATCATTATAATTAAAAAGATAGGCTCAAATTTATGTTTTTTAATAATTTCAAGAAACTTTGTGGAAAAGTCAAAAGGTGTTTTAGGCAATATTCATTCTGGTGAGCTCCTACGTTCAATTTAATCAATTATTTTATAAATATTAAAAAAATTCGACAATTTTGAAATTTTTTTGATCCCAAAAAATGGATTCAGAATTATTATTTTCTAAAAAATGCTAATTTTTATAGTAGTTTTAGAAAATATTGAGCTCGAGATACATCCAATCTGTCATTAGGTCTAATATCCTTCCGTCTAAGCAATTTTAATTTAATCAAACGTTTCTTTATATATTTCAAGAGCCGTAAAAGTAATTTATAGGATCGTAATCTAGAGTAAATTATGTAATCATTTATTATATTTCATAAATAAAATTTACAAATGAATATCCAAAAGTTTTTAACCAACATATAAAAGGATAAAATTACTTACTAAATTTGTTAAAGTAATGAAAATTTTTGATAAGAGTTATGTAAAAAATTATGGAAATTAACGAATTAGCCGAAAGTGAAATTTTAGAGGTAGGTTTATTAGAAAATAATGCTGATTTGCTCGTTATAGAATCAGATGAACATATTGAGTTAATTGTGAAGGCCCTTTCTTCCAAAACGAGACGCCAGATCCTCCAATGCATTCGCGCAGGACCTATGGACGTATCCAATATTGCAGCCACATTAGATATGACGGAAGCAAATATCTCTGCTCAAATTAAAAAGCTGGAAGAGGCTCAATTAATATTTTGTGAATACAGCTCTGGAAAGCATGGTGTTCGTAAGATCAGTAAGATCAAATATAATCAATTGCTCCTGCAATTCTCCTAAAATTATATTTTTTATATCTCAAAATTTCTGCTTTTCAAAAAATCCTAACTTCAGTCCAAAGATTAGTACAAACTCCTTTTAGTCCAAATTATATTTGTTTAAATAATTTAATTTTGACAAATAACAAATATGATTTTTTATAATGAAAAAGACGCCATCTTCTGAGCAAGATTTAGTTGAAAAATATTTGGAAAAGTTAAAGTTGTTAGAATCTCAGGAAAAATTGAGTAGCCTGAATCAAAAGTATAAATACAAAATAATAGATCAACTAACTCAACTTCTATTTAAATATAAAGATTCCAAAGAAATGTATGTGAGCATCACCAACTTGATAAATTTATTTTTAAATTTCCACGGAGGCGCATATCCAATCGATATTTTTTCTCTCGAAGAAAAAGATGGGAAACTTACTAAAGATGAATATAGAAAAATCCTCATGAAAGAAGTCTCTCGTGGAAAATAACTTCCATATTTTGTTAAATGTGGAGTCAATCCTATATCAGAAAAAATTAATAAAATTCTGTATGAGAATAAATCAGAAAATTTGTCGTCTCATCTAATTTATAAGAGGAAAAGATTTTTGGAGAATAGAGAATCTGGAAGGTGAAAAAAGTGAGTAATAAAAGTCATCAAGTTGAGGATAACACTATTTTTCCGTTAATGGCGGATGATCCTTTTCCGAATATTAGAAAATTAGTTGTGACCTTCAAAGAATTTTTGAGAGAGAAGAACTCAAAGAATTTGTTAGATATGGAAGAAAAAAATCATAAAGAAGATAAAAAAACACTCTCGAAAGGAGATAATAATTATAAGGATATCCTTTCAAGAGAGCTCGAATAAGTAAAACCTTTTATTCTTCTTTTCAATTTGATATTAATCAATAAGAACATCTAAAAATAAGATATTAGTGTTTCTTTGACTTTATCAAGGTGTCCTAATTTGGTCTCTTTCACTCTGTCTAATGTTTCTTCAATTCCAAGCTTCTCAATTCTTTCTGTTAGTTTGTAAAATGGGGAATTCTTTATTCGTTTCACTAGGGTCGAATTCTTTTTATTGAAGTTATCTAATAAAAATTCAATAGGTTCAATTTTTTTCTCTCCAAGCATCTCTTGAAGAATACTGATCAAAAGCGTATCAAAGGTGATTCTCAAAATATCCTCCTTATCTTTTTCTGAACCTTTTGAGATCAAAACTTCTTTAAGAATTGTTATGGAATCGAGGGCCAAATTGATGGCATGATGAGCAATAGTTTTAATACGAGGATTGAATTCTCTATTTTTGGATGCCCTCAAGCTCAATGCTGCAAGAGCCTTATATTCTGCCGCTAAATGCAATAATCGACTTTTTGCATTCTTCATTATTCCGACATAATCGGTCTCTTGTATCAGATCGTCAACATTTTCGATAGCTTTTTCAAAATATTTTGAAATATCTTGATATTTTTTCGCTGCCGGTTCATATTGCTCCATATTTAGGAGTTTGAGTGCCCGTTTCTCTTCGGTATGATAGAGCTCATCGAATTTGTTCACTTTCATTAAAGCCTTTAAAATTAGTCTCTCCCCCTCATCCTTGCTAGTACTTGTGCGTTCTAACGCTTGACCCGCTCGAAGTAATAATTCAGAGGATAGATTATAATATTCATCTGGGTCGATATTGTAAAAATGATCTGATGCTTTTTTCCATGATTGTCCCGCTGTTTCATAATCCTTCATTCTATATGATAAGTTACCAAGTTGCATCAAGAGTTTTGCGGAGATTTCATAGAGATCCAGCTCTTCAGTCTTTCTTATGATCGATTTAAGTCGATACATAGCTTGAATATTATTTTTAAATCGGGAGATAATGGTAGAGATCTTTATAAAAAGCTCATCAAGCTTCATATAGCTTCCCAAATCAAGATATTTTTGGGCTGCTTTTTCATAGAGATCTATAGCTTCCTTTCCTTTTCCTTTATTTACCAGATCTTCTGCCCTGTCAATTAATCGCAAAGCTTCAATTTCAATTTCTTCCCGGTCATGATGATTTATCATTTTTTTCCCCTAATACTGTGAGAATATTTTTTGGTTGGATACATATATTTTAAACCCAGTGTAAAATAACCAATATAATATTAAAATGTTGTTCTTATACATGTAAAAAATAAATTTTGATATAAAACTATTTAGTTTTAAATATCTACTCTAAGAGTTTTATGTTTTTCTCTTTCAATATTTTTCTAAACTCTAACGCTTGATAAGCTGAAGCAAAACATTCAGTGGCATCTTCTATTGCACCATAAAAAATGAAATTTGAATACCAAGTTGCAATAAACATTATGCTTGCTCTCCGATATTTAGTATGAAATTTTTTATTTAATCGTGGAGAGGAATATTGAAATAGAAATAAATTGGGAGCAGTTCCTACAGGAAGTTGTAAAGATTCACTTATAAGTTGTTGTGTTTCAAGAATATAAGCAAGGGATTCCAAATTAATAACCCCTCCGTCTATCCAGATTTTATCAACCCCTAATTGTCTTATCCCTTCAATTAAATTCACATTGTAGGGCTCTCGTTTTTTTACAAGATAGTTATAGCGCTGAGTGGAGGTCATACTCTCTGAACCCAGAATTAGAATAACTACGGTTTCTATATTATTATTTTTTAACAAATCAAGTTCTTTTTTATTTTTAAGATTCGAAATTGTGTTGTAAATATATTGATTGGATTTTATTCCCCGTTCTTTAAGATGGATTATTCCCGCCTTTCTTGCTTCAAAGGTTCCTCCTAATACAAAAGGAGGTTCATAATTATCTAAATAAAAATCTAAATATTTTTTCATTGATTCGGGGTCTGGTGCAGATAATTCGACCAATCCAGGTATTTTATATTTTAAAGATAATTTAAAATGATTATCTATTCTCTTTTTAGCTTTGCCCTCACTAAAGTTTACTGGATTGTCTCTCTCAAGGATCGTCTCCCCATCATAAAAAATTGTTCCGATGAGTACTGGAGGAAGTTCAAAATGCCCCACCCCCATTTCAAAATCACCATATTGATAAGTTTCTAACGGCATCGTCCTATTCTTTACAGATTACTTGAGTTAATAATAAGTTTATGATAGTTAAGAAAGAAAATTACCTAAAAAAATTTAATTCAATACTAATTTTGAACCACAATTCTTACAAATTTTGTTATATAATTTTTCAAAACAATCTTTATGATAAAGAGTCCCGCATTCAGGGTTACCGCATTTTACAATATCTTGGTCTTCCTCAAAAATCATATTACATACCGGACAAGAATTATACATTGCTTCATCTCCCAACTCTGAAGTTTTTTTCTGAGTGGCGATAACTTCTTTTTTATCTCCAGATTCAATATCTACATTTGTCGAACCACCAGAAAGAACCTTTAACTTTTGAGCTTGGCTAACTTCTGAGGGAATTTTTAGAAGGTAAAAACAATGTGGACATCTTACAGTTCCCGATCTCTTCAGTTTAGGCTCATCTTGTGAGTCGGCCCAGCCAGCGAGACAATGGATATGAAAAGGAGTCATACAATTAGGACAATATCTTCCTGTGATATAAAACGAACCTTTTGTAATAGGATCGCTATCCGAAAAACAAATAGAACATTTTTTATAATCCGCCATCCCTCGAATATGCTTTATCCTTTGTTCATCGTCTTTTGTAAGATCTTGGACTCTTAATAGGTTTGCGGCAATTTTTCTTAGAAATTTGGGATTTTCAATTATTTTCTTGGCTTTTGAACTAGAAGATTTAAGATTTGACCGGGCAAAATCAAGAGCTGATTGCTTTAAAGTCTGAGTATCATTAATATAATAATATCTCCCGTTAGATACATCACTGAGACGCTTTAATATATTTAAATGACTCGCTTCTCCTAATCGAAATGTATCTATTTTGATATTTAATTCATTTGCCAGTCTGGACATCTTTATTGGATCAACTGCGGTCGTCGTAAAATTTCCGTCTGAAATAAGTAAGATCCTTGGAAGCTTGGCAGAGACTTTTCGTAATTCTTCTATGATCATCTTGATAGATACTGCCAGAGCATCCCCCATAGCAGATTCTCCTTCAATTTTAAGGGAATCAAGTGTATTATAAATCTCACTTTCCACAGAACTGAAATTTAGAAGTTTTTCTGGATTTGTAGAAAATCGGACAATTGCAAATGACGTGGCAGGATCAAGGGATAAACGTTCTGAAACTAACTTTTTCAAGGCATTAACACTGCACGCTAATCGTGAGGGAGAATAATCACTCCGATACATCGAACGAGAGGTATCAATACATATTACTACATTTTCAGGGTATCTTTGATCAGACACAGCTTTAAACCTTAAAGTTTTTCCTATTTGAGAATAGATATTTTTAGAATCCTAATTAAATAATAGATTTTGTATTTATTTAGTTAAGTATTATGAAATAATTTTAAAATCCTATCTGAAGCTATCTAATTTTTTTGTTCTAATTTCGAGAAAGGTATAATATCAAAAAAGCCTTCAAACTTTATTTTTAATCAACCGTAAATCCTAATACACTTCCATCTGATTTTGATACTTGAACACGATATACTTTTCCTCCTCCAGAAAAAGTAACAAGCCATTTGACGATTTTATCCTCGTTTTTATCTAAACTACACTCTGTATGTCCATTTTTTTTCAGATATTCAGTTGCAATAGCTTCTGCTTCTTCAGATGAAACCATTTCCTTTTTAGCCTTTCCATTTAGAGTTTTATTTCACTAAAAAAAACAAATAATACTTAAAGTATTTTATTTTTAATTTTTATTAAAGTTTTTACCTACTTGATTTTCTCCCCATAAATCTCGTTTATGGTTAAAAATACAATTTATATTTTATTAAATGTTAATATCAAAAATTCCATTTATAATATGACCAAAAAAATAAATACTAAAATAAGAATATAAATAAATAGCATAGCACTAATATTTTTATAAGAATAATAACAACTTAATCTGATGTCCATATGTCAAGGGAGGAAGAATTATCCAATATAAAAGAATTCTTCAAAAGCAACGTTATCATAACAGAAGTAGAAGAAGTCTTGAGATTTAAGCCAGACACTTTGATAGGAATCGACCAGATATCCGCGGACAAACTAAAAGAGAACAATATTAAAACAATACAAGATCTTGCAAATATCCCGGAGGAAAATCTGCCCGAGATTAAAGGAATTCTACCCAGCATTTTATCAAAATGGGTAAAGATAGCAAAAGTTTTAGAAAAGGCCGTGGGAGAGCAGCTCAAAGCCCATAAAAAGCTCTTATTGATAGGTTTAGATAACGGGGGTAAATCGTCAATCTTGGCTGTTCTTCAGGATAAATTCTCAATCATCAAATCTTTATTGCCCACAAAAGGTGTCAAAAGAGAGCGATTGGACTTCTTTGGTTACCCTATCGTAAGTTGGGATCTTGGTGGTCAAGTCCAATATAGAGAGAAGTATTACTTTAACAAACCAGAAATATTTTTCACTGAAGTCGATCTTATCTTGTACGTCATTGATATTCAAGATCCCGAACGATTCGAAGAATCTGCGCAATATTTTGATGAAGTGTTAGCGTCTTTGGAAGAATTAAATGAATCTGCACCAATCCTTATTGTGTTACATAAAAGCGACCAAGATTTCAGAAAAACTCTCGAGTGGCAACAAAATGTGAGGGAAGTAAAGGATCTGTTCAATCCATTAATTGACAAGCATGGGGGATTTAACGTGGATTATTACGATACGACAGTGTTCCAAAAGGAGACCATTATGCAAATGTTTAGCATTGCCTTAAAGAAAGTGTCGGAGACCTCTGAAATTATTGAAAATATCCTTGAAGATTTTACAAGAACGGTAAACGGAAAAGCTACGAGTCTTATTTCAATGGATGGGTTAATTTTTGGAAGCTTTCACCAAACCAATACTGATGAAATGCTTGTAAATAATACCGCAATAATGCTACAGGTTCTTATCAATTTTCATAGTTCAATAGGATTAATTCGAGAGAAATCCATAAAACTGGATTTTCCACTAAATGGATTTACTATTAATGGTGAGAAACTCTTTGAATATTCTGATTTGCAAATTCCAGTGTATTTGTGGGCGTTAACTGAAAACCCGGAATTAATTGAAGAGAATCTTGATTATTTTAAAAAACAACTTTTACCGCTTATCAATTTGTTCTTATAACCTATTTTTTTCCCTATTTTCTTTCTTAGTCAAAAAAGAAAAGGATTGACAATGAATTTTATGACTTATTCTTCAATTTCTCTGTGAGCATCTCTTAAATATGCAGAACATTCGTCAATTTTTTCTATTGCTTTATCCAATTTCTTTCTTACGGATTCCAGACCCTCCTCGTTAGCAAATTCACGCCATTTTATAAATGATTCTTTATGTGAGTCGTTATGTTCTGCCCAATGCTCTAAGAGCTTTTTTAACTTCGAGACCTTTCTATTCATATTTAGAGTTAATTAATCAGAGATTTTTAAATTTTAGTTGATATATTTTAATCTTTAATAAAAAATAATTTTAAATTTAGTATATCATAGACTCATCTCATCTATAAATTGAAAAATTCGTAATAAGTAGTGGATAATAATGTTGAAAAATAAAATTAAAATAGGTCCCTATCTTTATCCGATGCCAGTAGTGTTGATTGGAGCCTTGATAGAAGAAAGAGCGAATTTTATGCCTATTGCTTGGACTTGTATTGCGGAACATAAACCTCCAATGATTCTTATTTCGGCTTCTCATACACATTTGACCAATAAAGGAATTAAGGAGAATCAATGCTTCAGTGTGAACTTTACTTCTGAAGATATGGTGATAGAGACAGATTATTGTGGAATAAAATCGGGGAAAGATATCAACAAGTCTACAGTTTTTAAGGTCTTTTATGGAGATCTAAAAAAAGCTCCAATGATTAATGAATCGCCTATTAATTTAGAATGTAAGGTAGATAAAATAATAGATAACCAGAGAGGACATGATATTATAATAGGAGAGATTGTGAATGCCTATGCAGAGGATAAATATCTAACTAATGGGATACCAGATATCAAGAAATTAAATCCTCTCATATTTTCAATGAATGATAATAATTATTGGAAATTAGGAGAGCATATTGGACGGGCTTGGAAAATAGGCCATCAATATGAGTCGAAATAAAGATTTCTACCTATATCCTCCCAAAATCTCCCCACGAGATATTCTTTACCCCCCGAAGAACAAAGGAAATTAATTAATCATCAATATTATATTCTTTTTTTAAGTGTTCGATAAAACTAGATTTAAACGAGAGTACTTTTTTTTGAGTTGCTTGCTGTTCCAATATTTCAAATGGAATATCATCTATTTCAAACTTTTCTAACGAATTCGTTTTACCCAGCACACCTTCCCTCACCTCGTATATAAACAGCAGAGTCCAACCCTCAATATAATCGGGGTCAGCTTTTATTAATTCCAATGCTAAATCTCTCCCTTTTTTCCATTCGCCTTTCTTCATCGCGATTTCCGCATCATCATAAATCTTTCTCAATGCTTCTTTTTCCATAAAATTCACTCTATTATAACATAATCTACTCTTACTTAAGCTTTTTTATTAAGATTTTTCAAAAAAGAATAGAGGGTTGCAATATTTTTTAGTTTAGCTGCAATATTGATGTTGGAAGTGAATTGATTTCAAAATTGCATTGATAGATTTAAATATTTCATACGTTTATTTATTATTCAATTAAAAAATAGAGCGAATAATATGAGAGCATTATATTTTGACATTCAGCGATATTTAGAACTTAAACGGAAAGTATCGCAAGATCCTAATTTTAAACTACAACCGTATGATTTAGTTCTATATTCGAAAGATTTTGAGGAACCGGACATAATTAATGAAAATTGGATTAAGCTAAAGCTAAAGTTAGGAGGAATTTGCGGGAGTGATATGCATATGATGAATCTTCAAAATTCAATGGTCCTTTCAACTTTAACTTCATTCCCATCGATTCCAGGTCACGAAATTGTGGGAGAGGTAATAGAAATTGGAGATAATGTAAAAAATCTTGAAAAAGGTGATAGGGTGATATGCGACACCAATCTACCTTGTGAAGTTAGAGGATTAGATCCTTGTCCTCAGTGTAAGACTGGGGGCTATAATTTATGTATAAATTTGGATAAAGGAGATATTTCTCCAGGAGTTATTTTTGGAGTATGTAAAGATACGGGTGGAGGATGGGGAGAATTTGTTGTTGCTCATCGTAGATTTGTCTATAAGATACCTGAAAATATATCATGGGAACAAGCTTTAATTGCGGAGCCTATTGCCTGTGCTCTTCACGGTATCTTAAAACATAGACCCCATGAAAATGATAAATGCGTTGTTATTGGATGTGGGACAATTGGATTGGCTGTTATATCCACCTTAAAAGCGCTAGGAATAAAAGAAATATATGCTACCGCCCGTTATAATTTTCAAGCTGAAATCGCAAAACAATTAGGGGCAAAGGAAGTATTTATCGCCAAAAAAGACATTCATATCAAGAAATTGGGGCGCAAATTGGACTCGAAAATTCTATCCCCTCCATTTGAGTCTGCATATCCATACGGAGGGGGAGCAGATATAATATACGATTCTGTTGGAAACGCGAGCTCTTTAAATGATGCCTTAAGATTGATCAAAATGAAAGGACATCTCATCCTGATTGGATATCCCGGAAATATTAAGGTAGATTGGACTCCCTTAATTTCAAAAGAAATCACGATTCTATCTTCAAATATATTTAGTCACGACACTTTTGAAGGTCAAAAAAAACGTACTATGGAAATTGCTTTAGATCTTATTTCATCTGGAGCTGTAAATGCGGAACCATTTGTTACTCACACTTTTGACTTAGATAATTATAAAAAAGCCTTAGAAACAGCAAATAATAAAAGTACAAATAAAGCTATTAAGGTTGCATTCAAGTATTAAGAGTAGAATTTAATCCTTTATTCCTTTAATCTACTTTTTTTATTATTTGGAACTAACACGGGTCTCCGCAACAAATTTCATTTTTTTGAAACTAAGATTTCTTTTTTTTTGGTAGATCTGCTTTGAAAATTAATTCTTACTCCTTTTTGTGGTAGTTTGTAATCTTTTGATTACAAATATTGTCTGCTGAAATTCATAAATATCAATTGAAATTCACATCAATATTAGTGTTATCAAGCTCAACCCAATAAAAAATAAAAATAACGATGAGAAGAATAATCGATCGGATCATATTTTCACTATAAATATTTGAAGGGGTATTTCCAATTCTTGAAGGGAAGAATATCTCCAGTAACCATGATGTCAGGATAAAATATAAGATTAAAACGCAAATTGTATATAAGCTGATTTTTTTAAGATTCTCTTTAATAATACTAAAAAATTCTCGGAAAAAGAATGAGAAATGGTAATAATAACTAATTCTCTTTTTTTTCTTAATACGTTTAGTCTGAAGCGAGATAGAATTATAATACCGTGATGCATAATTAATCAATTTATTATGTCTTTTTTGGTTATTCGCGTATTCAAATAATAGCACCAATTTATCAAGGATTTTAGCATCTCCGTTTAATTGACAGTATCTCACCCAGAGTTTCCCTAAACTGAATTTCGGCATCGTTGCATTTCTTTTAATTGGATTTTTTCGGCAATTAAAAAAAACTAAATTTATCAATTTTTCCAGATAAGCGATTTCCCTTAGGTTGTTCTTTGAAACATTTAGGTTTATGAGCTTGTAGAGGCTTTTGAAATCTTTTAATGATTCTAATTCGTTATCACTCAGCTTAAGCACAATAAGCTCTGGATTGGTTTTGAGGTTAATTTTCTTGATGAAATTTTTTTGAGCATTAATAACTGTAAGAACTTTATTATTAGATAAATTATCAAGAGCTTGTAATCGGTTTGATTTAATCTGTAATCGTTCGAGCTTTGGTACGTGATCCAATTTAGTAATCTGAGATATTTTATTATAGTTTAAATTTAGCTCTTTAAGATGGGGAAATTTACCCGGAAACTGAATGGCGTTTATCTCATTTTTGCTAAGATCGAGTGAGGTCAAGCTTGAACCAAAATTTTCAAGTCTTTGTATTTCTAATATCGACTTTATGGGGCTTTTGGGCCTTAATTTGAGCGTCATCCCATCAAAATAATATTTTTTCCCTTGACAAAGAACGTATTTTTCTCCAATGATTTGCTTTCTCAGATTATAAATTTCTTTAGAAAAATAAATAGGTAATTGGATTATAAAAATGATAATTAAAAAAGTCTCAATAGCCGCCCAGATATACTCATATGTGTTTTTAGAATAATTGGAATTGATATAAGTTTCCTGTAGATAGAGGGAGAAGATTACGATAATAAATATCTCAAAACTCATTAATAAGAAAGCTTCAATTACCTTGGAAGTTGATGTTGATATCCTAAAACGAGCTTTATATTTCTTAATAATATCTTGGTCTCTGTTAATCTCCATATGGCCAAACTTCATTCTTTATATAAGTCCAATTATGCTTTTACATAAATTCATTCATTAGAATTGGTTTAAATCTCACTAATTCAA
>SHMW01000106.1 GCA_008080735.1 Promethearchaeota archaeon | reverse complement strand
GTTCGGGTATTATTTATTAATAATTTAAGGAGTACTAAATAATTAGAAAATGGAAAAAATTAATTTAGAAAATTATTTAAATTTGGAAGAGGTTGTGAATGAATTCCAAGGAATATTTTCAATTGAAATGTTATTAAATTATATTGAAGATAAGAAAATAGCGGGAATAAAACATCAAGAAGAATGGTATATTTCAAGGTTCGAACTCCCCAAACTTAAAGAACTATTCATCACAGAAACTTTGCAGTGGGTGAACCAACAAACCATTATTCTAAAATCCTCATCCCTTAATAATGAAGGAAGAGTTTTAGATATTGGAGGTGGGGGAGAAGGTGTAATCGGACAATTAATAGGACGAAATGTGGTTTCAATAGATATTAGCGAACCAGAATTCAAAGAAGCTCGAGAAAATGGAGATAATAAAAGCCTTAAGATTATAATGGATGCCCGGGAATTAAAGTTTCTAGATGAGACTTTTGATTCAGCAACGGCATTTTTTTCTTTATTATATATTCCGCTTAAGGATCTTAGTCAAGTGTTTCGAGAGGTTTACAGAGTCCTAAAAAAAGACGGTATTTTCACCATCTGGGATCTTATGATCCCTGAAAACTTCACAAACAAAAAGAACTTTTATGGAATTAAACTTGAAATTGAATTAGATGGGAAAACCATAGAAACTGGCTATGCAGTTAAATGGAATAAGGAAAGAACTATGAATTCATACCTAAAGTTAGCTAAAAAGACCAAATTTGCGATATCAAACACAAAAAAAGATAGAAATATATTTAAAATCCAGATTAAAAAAACCTAATTTTCATAAATAAAATTTGTCATATTATTATATTCGAAGCAAAATGTCGAGTTATTGATATTTTGATTTTAAAACAATAAAAAATATCTAAAATTGATCCATAACAATGTTTAATCAGTTTTAGAAAGCTCATTGTGGAAATCCCTCAAAACCGTTTATTATGCACTGAAATCTCATCGAAAATAGAAGAGAGGCGGGATTATCTCTATATCATCCATTCCATATTCATATTCTTACCCAAGAAGAATTAGATGATTGGGAAGATGTATATCATCTTAAATATAAAAAAATCCCAAGCTATCTATAACTTCATCTCTTTTAGTACATATCTGGTTCCATCTATTGGCCCTTCTTTCTGTCGAAATAACTGCGCTAATAATCAATAATTAAGATTTTAACAAATGAATCTCTAAGATACTTGAAATTAAAGGGAATAATAAATAAATTATTATAACCAACATTAATTCTTACATTATACCAAATTTGGTTTTAGCAAAAATATAAAAAACCTAAATTTATTCATATTTAAAGTAAATAAATAATTAAATAGGATTTACTATATTAATTTAATATAATATTGAAATTGAAAAAAGTGATTGAATGTCAAGTTTCAAATTGAAAGTCCTATTAACGGGCGCGGCCGCGGTGGGAAAAACAAGCTTGGTCCAGCGCTTCATCAAGAACCGCTTCCAGCAGAACTACAAATTGACTGTGGGCGTTGATATCTTGACCAAAGATGTCGAATTCAAGCCTGGGGAGATCGCCACATTATCAATATGGGATATTGGAGGCCAGCAACGTTTTGAATTTATCAGAAGTACATTTTACAAGGGAGCGGCAGGAGCTTTATTAGTTTTCGACCTCACGCGTGAACAAACCTACAATGAAACAAGAAAATGGCTTACGGAAATACGACAGTTTGCTGGAGAGGATATTCCCTTCATATTAATTGGAAATAAAGCAGATTTATTAGAAGATGTTGGGAGAGTTATCGATCAAAACGAGGCGAGAAGCTTTGCGGAGAACGAGGGGAGCATTTACATTGAAACTTCAGCCAAGACGGGAGAAAACGTTGATGATGCGTTTACTGAATTAACAAGACGGATAATTGAATCCAGAACTCAAGGTTAAATCTTTTTTACTCCTTCCTAGTTATTCGAATATTATATATGGATGTACTTGTTTTAGTTTCTCCATCTTTTATTCTTATTTTATTACTGGTTTAAAGATTAGTTAAGAATAGTTTGATTTAATAAGAAGATTCCCCCTTTCTAATAAATAAAAATTTTTAAGATTGCATTTTCATTCTTTTATTAGAGCTTAAAATAATTATTCTCATAAGGCCGAGCGAATGGACAGACAGAGAGTTTTGAAGGAAGCGCAACAATTAGCATCGAAATATTCCTTTTGGATGGTTTCGGGAGATATTTCTCATTTGTATGGATACATCCATAAAACAAATGATAAAAAATACGAGTTAGAAATTAAATTTCCAGAACAATTTCCTCAAGTTCCTCCACATCTCGTGTATGATGATGATATTCTCACTCTATTGGGCGAACCGACTCTTGAGGGGCTTGAACAATGGTCTCATGAAAGCAATGTGTTAAGTGTGGTGGATGAGCTCTATATAAAAATTCAGAATAAATTAAATCCTCCTAGGAGTATTGAGGATCAAGACGAGGAGGAAATTGAGGAATATATAACACCCGATCTCAATAGATATCCTCCCGAAGAGGAGATAGACCCTTCCATATTTACTCCTACGGGAGATGAGTTGTTTTATGATGAACCCACAAGAAGATCGGAATCTCCAACACAATCTCAACCTCAATCACCATCACAAGATTATAGTGAACATGAATTTATCATACCCGAAAATGCGGTCACTTCCCCTGAGGAATTATTCATAGATACTGATTCAGAAAGTCTTGAAGGTACGACTGAATTAGCTCTTATTCAACAAGAGTATGCATATGACGAAAAAGGAGATAAACCTGCACATATTATAGTATATCTCACGATCACCTTGACCCGAACCTTTCTTATTGATATAGATTTTTCCAATTATCCTCAGAAACCAAATATAATATTTCCTAACGAGGTTAAAGCCATAATTGGAGATCCATATACAAATTTACAGACCTTAATATCTTGGGATAGTTCTAAAAATCCCCACATAATCGATGTTCTTCATGAACTTGAAACAAAATTATTCAGTTTGAAGACGCTAGAAGAACAATTACGGAAAATCTCTCAAGAATTTCAATTTGAACCCGATCCAAGTTCATTAACTCGGATAAAGGTTCATCTTCTCACATATGGTTTTGATGAATATGTGATCCATATTGATTTGGAACCTTATCCCAATCCTCCTTCGATCGATATCTCTGCTGAACTACGAGAGATCCTAAAACGACCCGTTAAGGATTTAACCTCTATCCAAAATTGGGTCCCTAAGGAATCCGAACCGATAGATGTGATAAGGGAATTAGCATGGCTAGTTGATAAGAATTCTCGTATTAATTTTGAACTCGAATTACTCAAGGAACATTACCAAAATATTTCCTATGATCCCTCAACTGACACCCTTCGAGTAGATATGAAAGGAAAAATGAAAACAGAGGACTTAACCTTTGAATTTAAAATCGAATTACCCCGAGATTATCCGATGAGTATTCCAAAAGTCTCAGTTATTAATGAATTTGACTTGGAGACCCATGAAAAGAGTAGGGAGGACTTACATGCGTCTTTTGAGGATTTTTTTGATGAATGGACTCCTTACAGTTATCTCGTGGACTTATTTAATCTTATTTCTAAGAAAATTTTCGAGGTTTCTGTAGTTGCATGCGTGATTTGTCATCAGATCGATTGTCCCACATGCTCTCTTAAAATTGCAGGATCCGATGAAGATGCGTGTCATATTGCTTGTCCTTCCTGTGATCGGGTCTATCATAAGCATTGTTGGGATCAAACGATAAAATCCTTTGGAAAATGCGGCTTTTGCTTAAAAGTCCCGCCTCCCGAGATGATACCCTAATCACAATTACTAAGAAAAATAAAAAAATATTTTGAAACTACAATATCGTAACCTATTTCTATCTTATTTATAAGTTTTATAGATAAAAATGATAAAAAGGAGATTTAAATCTAATAGAATTTTAATCCACACATTCAAACATTTCAAAATCGGCGCATAGGTCTTCGTGGATGATCATGATCCCGTCTAAAAGATGGTCTCGATCAACAACAAGCGATAAATTAAACTCATCTTTACTCTGGGAAATTGCTTTTACCTTCACATCTTTCTTTGCTAAAGCACTAAATATTTCCGCTTTTGTGGTATTATCTAGAATTTTCAATCCCGTAATATTGATTATAGAGACTTTTTCCCACGTTATTTCATAGAACTCGGAGAAGAAGTTTTCCTTTTTAAGAGCTTCTATGGCTTTCTCTCCATCATTTCCCTTTACTACAAAGGAAGTACTTATTTCGGAAGAACTCTGTGCTACAAACGATACGCTGATATTATTTTTTCCCATAATCTGAAATATTTTTGCCAGCACACCTGGGACATCCACCATACTTCCAGAAGTAATAGTGATGATTGTGGCATCTTCTATTGTAGAGATACCTTTGATTTGCTGTTTGTTTGTAATCTCTGAAATGGTGGTATAGTTTTCTTTCTCTAATGGATTGTCAAAATTACGTATCTCAAGAGGAATATTGCGCTTTTCAATTGCTTCAAGACATTTTGGATGAAGAACCTTTGCACCGAAATTAGCTATTTGTTTTGCTTCTTCATAATCCAAATTGCGTATGAGGATGGATTCTGGGACATATTTCGGATTTATTGCTAATAGACCATCTACGTCTTTCCATAAAATGACTCTTATGTCTTTATCTGAACCGATATCATAAATCGACCTGGCAATAATAGTTGCGGTGTAATCAGAACCACCTCGTCCGAGAGTAGTAATGTATCCTATCTTATTTCTTCCAATGAATCCGGTGATACAAAAAATCGTGTCTTTCTTCGGATTTTCTATGAGCGGAATAATCTGTCTTTTTACACGAGCATTTGTTAAATCATAATGAGGATATGCGTTATTAAATTTATCATCAGTGATAATCAGATTATTCGCTGAGATAAAAACCGATTCAAAACCTTTACTTTGTAAATATTGATTAAGAATATACGTAGAAAGACGTTCACCGAAACTTGATACATAATCTCGATAATAAGGTTCCAGCCCAAATTCTTCGATATCCGAGAGTCCATCTTCCAATTCACTTAATCTCGCATCCACCCATTCTTTACATCTATCATAATGATCGGTATCTTGTTGGAAAATCTCTTCGATAATGTCTAAATGCTTTTTCTCAATAAGAGTAATATTTCGGTTTATATCCTTATTATCATTTACACTTTTGGCGGTATTTAAAAGCATATCCGTGATTCCCTTGAATGCCGACGCAACATAAATCTTTTTCGCGTTCTTGTAGATTTTCGTAATCTGAACGATTTTTTCAAACGCATCCGCATCTTTTAAACAGCTTCCTCCGAATTTCATCACGACAACTGTCATATTATCTATCCTTAAAATGTTGGATTTCTTAAATTTTTAATTCTTCTCAGCACAGCAATTTTCCAATAATTAATATGAAGAATCTTTAAATAGAATAAGAAGAAAGATCCTTACATCAAACCATTATTTCAATTTTAAAAAGGAAGTTAAGGAAAAATTTATGCTTTTTTATAACGAGATTACTTTTCAAGTTTCGGGTGTTACTGCCTTACTTGCTGTGTCTATTAATCTTATAATGGGCTCTATTGTGTTATATAGGGCCATCAAAACCAAGGAACGATTGCTATTTTCCTTTTTCTTGGCGGTCCTGTTCACATTCTCTCCGTGGTATCCCAGTGGATTTGGATATTTTATTTGGTTAATTACCCAAACCTTCTTAGATCAATCCTTTTATATATTATTAGGGACTATTGCAATCCCTATAGCAATTATTGCGTGGTTAGATGTTTACATGACGACAATACGCCCACAGGATCGAAAAAAAGTTTTACTAACTTTCGGAATCCTCTCTCTCATTTTTGAGATATATTTATTTTATTTCCTCTATATCGCCCCTGATGCCCCGGTGTATGAATTATTGGGAGTGATATATATTGACGTAAACCCTATTGATATCGATTATAAAGGGTTTGTAATAGTGTATTTAGCTATTGTTGTAATTACAGCAGTATTGACGGGACTGCATTTTGCCTATGTATCCACGAAGATCGAAGAAAGAGATATGCTTTGGAAAGGCAGGTTATTATTCATTGGGTTCGGGTTCTTCGGTATAGCGGCCATTGCTGATTCAATAATTGAATTGGGACCAATCTTTATAATTCTTATCCGAATAATTCTCATAATCTCAGTATTTTGCTTTTATACCGGATTTTTATTACCCAAATGGCTACGAAAACTTCTAAATTTACCATTATCAAAATGATTTTTCTCATTTAATAAAATCCTCTCCTCTTTTTTGTCCCCAGTAGAAAGTTCAAACTAAAAATTTAATTTCGTTAGTTTATTTAAACAAATAATTATTAATCCCAATAATTTAAATCATCTCAAGGTAGTTGCTCATATTATGAAATATGCATTAGTAGATGGTGCTTTTGGTCATACTGGCTCGTTTTTGGTCAGAGAACTCGTACAAAACGGATGGAAAGTTGTTGCGACGGATTTAGAAAAGAAAGAAAGGGCTGAGATAATGACAAAGGAGAGGTTATTTCATACCAAAAATGAGTTCCTAGACTGCAGACAACTCGAAAATGTCACATTCATTCCTTCTAATCTTACTGAGAAGGACTCACTGCGAAAATTGTTTTCTGAAAAATTTTTCGAAAATGATAGAAAAAATTACGATGTTATCTTCCATCCTGCCTCCTTATATGATTATGGCGCCTCCTATGAACTCTTGCATATGGTTAATTATGAGGGGCTCAAAAATCTATTAGATATCGTTTTAGAATATTCAGAAACGACTGGAACAGAGATCCCTCGGTTTATCCATTGGTCCACTTGCGGTGTTTATGGAGAACCGAACTATCCCACAGATCAGCATGGCTTCATTTATCCCGTCAACGAAACTGCGCTCTATGATCCTCCTAATAATTATTCTCAAACAAAAGTAGAACAAGAAGAATTAATTTTTAAGACAGCGGAACAAGAACCAACTTTTCAATATACTATACTCAGACCTGCCCCTATTTATGGTCCATACCAAACTTATGGTATGTTTCATATATTCTATACAATTTATATTATGGGGCATTCGATTTTAGCAAAAATTTTCCCTAAAAAACGAAAATTAATGATGCCTATGATCCACGTAAAAGATCTAGTCAGAGCGGCTGTATTCGTGTCGCAAAATGAAGAGGCTATTGGAGAATGTTACAATGTGATTAATGACTCCCCTCTCCAAGAGCACTTTTTAGAATTTGTCTATAATGAATTGGGAATAACATTTTCAGTGGTTCCAATGCCATGGTTTTTCTTTAAATTGCTCAGCAAATTTACCTATTTCCTTGCAAAGAGAAAGGAAAAGAAAGCAAATAAGTTGGGAATTCGACCGAAATTTGATCTTCCGATGGTGGGTTATTTAACTCATCAATATTACTTTTCTAATAAAAAATTAAAAGATTTAGGCTTCCATTTTCTCTATAACGATTTTAGGAAGGGAATTTATGAAACTATTACTTGGTATAAAACTCATAGATGGTTGCCAAAATTTACAGAGCAACTACCAAAATTCGTAAACACGGAGCCGAAACCTTCTTCGGTTAGTGAATCACATTATAAAACTCCGATGAAAGGAGGTGAAATCTTCTAATGGGTTTTGTTTCCACTTTAATTCTGATTGCTTTGTGTGGATTTCTTTCACATTATTGGTATCGAAAATATGGTCTTGCTAAGGGAAAGCTTGCTTGGATTTCATATTTTACTCTAATCGTCAATTTGGGGTTTATATTGCTTGATGTATTAATCTATATGGGCATTTTTGATTTTGTTTTTCCTTTTCTAAACAATATTCCCTGGGTTTCTATTGATAATGGACGCGATTTTATGTGGAATTCGTTTCAATTATTTGGTATCTATTGGGGTATAAATTTCAAAATGAGAGCATTAGATTGGATCGGGGTAATCATGTTTATCTCTTACCCAATATGGTTTATGTTCTTTAAAGATTTTTCAAGAAAAATTTTTGGAGGGAATGAAAACCGCCCCTATACAAGAGGGATAAGCTATTTATTCACGAGTCCGAAAAAGACCAAAAAAAGAGATAAAAGAGTCAAAAAACCCTCGTTACATTATAATAAAAGCTAAAAATATAAGTATCAATATGATTGACCTACATTTACATTCAAGTGAGTCTGACGGATTAGACACACCACAAGAATTAGTCAAAAAAGCCAATAGTTTAGGGTTAAAGGCCATCGCTCTCACTGACCATGACACCATAGATGGGATTGAAGACTTTTTAGCTTTTGGGGAAACTAAAAAGATCATATGTATTCCAGGAATAGAATTCTCCATAAGACACGAGCCTGAGCGCGAAATCCGGGATGTTCATATAGTGGGATTAAATATTAATCACACTTCACATCAATTAGTTGAAATTTTAAAAAAACAAAGAGAAGGAAGAATTGAGCAAAAGAGGGACATTTGTGAACGATTAGAAAATGAATTTGGTTATAATATTAGTTTTGATGAAGTAAAAGCTGTGGCTCAGTCTAAAACTATTGGGCGCCCCCACATTGTAGAAGTCCTTATTAAAAATAATCCAGAAAAAATAGAAGGAAAAACAAAGGACCAGCTCTTTAGGATGATAAGTCTCGGAGGAAAAGCGTATGTGGATCGCAAATTTGAAGTCAGTCTTGAACAATCAATCGAAGTAATTAAGGAAGCACGTGGCATCCCCATTTTAGCTCATCCGGGAATTTATGAGGTACCTGACAGAGGGAGTTTTATAGAATTCTGTATAAATGTGGGCATAGAGGGATTGGAAATAGAATATTCCTACAATAAAAATCGCCCATTTGTGGGAACGGAAAGGGCAGAGTGGGCCCAAGACGTCTTACCAAATTTTTATAGAAAAATTGCTGATGAGTACAGTTTAATTAAATCTGGGGGGTCGGATTATCATGGTGGTAAAAAAGGAATAAAAATTGGTGAAGTTGCTGTACCAGATCAATATTTAATGGATATTCTTTAACCCAATATTAGTCTGTTCTCATCCATTAAGAATTGCTTCTAAATCTTTGATTTGGTCTTGTATATTTTTTTCTAGCGACTCTAATCTCGCCTTTTTTTCATGTAATTCTTCTGCGGTAATCTCTCCCGAGAGTTCTTGCATTTCAAAATCCAAGCCCATCTTTGAGATTCGTGCTTTCTTGATTTTTAAATCCATTAATTCTTTCTTCAATTCTTCCTTTTGCTGCTTCGAGGTTTCCGTGGAAACGTTATTTTGCATTTTTGGTATGGTAGTGGGGGGAGATTCTGCTTGTTTAGGTGGTTCGGACATTGTTTCAGATTCAGAAGGTCTTACTGACTCTGGTTCTATTTTTGATTCGGGTTTGGCTGGTGTTTCTTTTTTCTCCTCTTCGGGGGTTTTTTCAACTTTTGGAGGCTTTTTTGGTTTCTTAGTTGTACTCGCTTCCGATCGTTGAGGATTAACAACATGGCCATAAGCTGAAGTTTTTAACTTTCTTTTCGCGTCCTTAGGTACAGACCCTACCTTCTTTGGTTTTTGTTTAATCATAAAGTCTTCGGGGTTTAATTTCAACCCAAAATCACCACTGGGCGCTGTTGTTTGTCCTTCTGATGTAGCTGTTTCGGTTTTTGCTTCAACTTTCTCTTCTGGTTTTGATATGGGTTTCTCAGGTTCGGTTTTAGCTTCGGATTCATTCAAAGTGGGAAGGGGCTTAACTTTTGGGATTGAGGGTTTTTCAACTTTCTTAGCTACTTTTTCAACCTTTTCATCGGGTTTTTCTGCTTCTTCAAACTCAGCTAATTCTGGCTCTTTAATCTTTTCTTTTTCCACTTCTTTCTCTATTTCTTTTGGTTTCTCTTTTTCTCCACCCTTTAAGCCGCTAAGTTGTGCTTTAATCTTCTTGGATTTTTTATAGAATTCTTGACTCAAAGAATCATCTCCCAAATCTAAGCAGAGATCGCTAATTTCTTCGAATAATTCTGCTGCTTTAGCAAAATCTGCATTTTCTAATGCATTCTGAGCAGCCCTCATCTTTTCATCTCGCTCAAGTAAAGGTTTCAATAACGGGGATATTTGAGTATTCATTTCCAATACATCAGCTATAATCTTTATCATTTTATCCCTATTATCGGGGTCTATAGCTATCATTGAATAAGCTTTTAGACCCAAAATATCTTCTAATTTATCGGGCTTTAAGGCCTGTTCCAAATCTTGCTTATTCGCTATAACCGCAGAATGAGCATCTGGAGCTTGTTCCTTAATCAATTCCAAGAAAAACTTGCTTTTTTCAACATTCTCGAGCGTTGAATCTGTGATTAATAGAACTGCATCGCTCCCTTTAATAAAATTAGACCACAGATAACTGAATTGTTCTTGTCCGGCAAAATCCCAGAGATGAAAGTGGAGCTTACCTATCTTTATAGTCGCGATATCCCCAGTAATGGTTGGAATATGCTGCATAGGGATCTCTTCTGCTTTAATTAACCGTGTGATTGTGGTTTTTCCCACTCCAGAAAATCCAACCAAGGAGATTTTAGGTCGAAGATTTCTATGAATTGCATCGACAGTAGGGTCAAACACTTCAAAGGTCTTTTTGTCAAACTTATGTTGAAGAATATCGTCAAAAAGGTTTAAAAATTCTTTTTTACATTTTTTCAATTCTTTTTCGATATCTTCAAAATTATCGGTAAGACCGGTAACAAACAAAAACAGTAATCTCAATTCTTTATTTGTAATGTAGGAGATACGATACTTGTAGAAATCGTGGTAATCTACCTCATCGGCAGTTTTACTAAATGCTTCCTCTTCAATCTCATCAATAACAGATGCCAAGGCTTCCTCTTTTAAAGCCTTTCCAAAATGTCTATGGTATAAAAGCTCATTTGATTTATAGATATAAACTTGTCGTAAAATACTCTCTCACCATTATTCAGAAATATATTTTATTAGGTCTTTTACTATTGAATATTTATCTTTTCCTACGCTTTCTTCCTTAAGTGTCTCTTCCATCTGAGATAATTCCTTTGAAAAATCGAAAGTTGAGAATTCAGGTTTGTCTCGAGTCAGAATTTTATTACTCAAATTTTTAAGAAACATGCGAATACTGGGCATAAATTTTGCTAAATTCACATCCAATCCAAGCTTTGAAATAAGTATGAATTGATCACTAAAAGTGAATAGATAGTTATTTTCCTTGGCTTCAAGCGCGAATGAGGTAATCATATCCAATGAAAGGACATCAGCGATATCTTTTCTATTGGAAATTAATTCGAGTATTTTTTGTGGTATTACCCTTCCCTTGGAAAATTCTTTGATTGCCGAACCTAAAATTATCCCATATTTATTCGCTATTGCACACTGTGCATTTAATTCTTTTTCCAATTGGTTGATGATTTCATCGTAGTCGATTTCACTCATAAATTTAAGGAATTAATGTTTTATTAAAATAATAAGGTATTATTTATTTATATTTTATCAATTCTTTGAGTTTTAAAATACCCATTATTGATTATGATTATTATTATCAAAAAGTGAACCCTTATAAACATCATTTTATTGAGAAAGAATCGGATATCACGATCATATCGGACTCTAAGGAAGCGATTTCCAAGGCAAAAGAAGCTTTTTATACACACAGAGCAATATTAGAAACGTATACCTCGAAAAATAGTGATTTCTTAACTTCCTTTTCTCCCGTTCCCGTGAAAAAAGATTACAAAATAATTCAATTAATGGCTGAGGCTGCTGAAATCTGTGATGTGGGGCCTATGGCGGCTGTTGCTGGAGCTCTCGCAGACCTAATGATAGAGGCGATGAGAAAGGATGCTCCTGGATATAGCCTTCCAAAAATCGCGTTAGTAGAAAATGGAGGTGAAATCATTATTGACTCCGAAAAACCTATGAAAGTCGCCTTATACGCGGGTCAAAATGAAT
>SHMW01000105.1 GCA_008080735.1 Promethearchaeota archaeon | reverse complement strand
GTGAATGCCCCGAACAACCGAATGAAGTTAGCGTCGCAAAGGCCTAGCCGAATGGTTGAAGCCACCCCCTTGAGGGGATATGTAGTTCACTCTCATCATTCAAATGATAAACTAGAGAAATTCAAAAAATTTTTATCTTGCAAAAAAATAAGCTTAATCGAATATGGGATCCTCGACGGCTCGGAACCCCTCATCAAGACCATCAAGCTTTTCCATATCGTTAATATCAATTTCAAAATCAAAAATGTCCGCGTTTTCTTTTATATGCCTTTTACTGCTGGATCGTGGGATCTCTACTAAGTGATGTTGAAGCCCCCATCGGATTAATATTTGAGCAGGACTTTTTTCGTACTTCTGGCTCATCTCTCCAATAACGGGATTATTAAATTTATTTGTTCTCGTGAGTGGGGCATATGCTTCTATTTTAATGTTATGATCTCGGCAATGTTCTAAGAGTTCTTTTTGAAAAAGAAAGGGAGAAAATTCTATCTGATTTACTGTTGGTATAATTTCTGAATTATTTAATATCTGGTCTAAATGACTAATTTTAAAGTTACTAACTCCAATTGCTTTTACCCTCCCTTCTTCATACAGCGTTTCCATTGCGTGCCAGGTTTCCAAGCGTTTTGCCCGGGGCCAATGAATAAGATACAGATCGATATAATCCACATTCAATCGATTGAGACTCCTTTCAAACGCATTTATCGTATTTTGGTACCCCATTTCAGTCTCCCAGACTTTCGTGGTAATGAAGATATCCTCTCGAGATATCCCGTTTGCGATGATCGCCTCTCCCACTTCAACCTCGTTGTTATAAAAAGAGGCAGTATCTATTAAACGATACCCCGATTCTAATGCCCAAATTGTTGCATTAAGCGCTGTTTTACCTCTTAAATCCCATGTACCGAAACCTAAAATAGGTATTTCAAGTCCATTATTAAGCTTATAGGTCGATTCAATATTCAAATTCATGAGTTCACTATTCACCTTTTCGAAGATTTAGTTCCATTTACTCGTATCATCTAATAATCTAAAATTTGCTTTAATAGTATTTATTTCTTCCATATCTTCACTTGATAATTTGAAATCAAACACATTTGCATTTTCTTTGATATGACTTTCACTCCCGGATTTGGGTATGCAAATAAAATTTTGTTGGAGACTCCAGCGAATTAAGACTTGAGCAGCGGATTTATCATATTTTTCTCCTATTTTCTTCAATGTTGGATGGTTTAATTTTCTCCCATGGGTTAAGGGACTATAAGCTTCTACCTTTATATCATTATTTCTGCAATAATCGATTAAATCTTGCTCATCAGAATAATCAAATGGGTGAAGTTCAAATTGGTTTACTGCAGGTATAATATCATGTGTGTCTATTATTTCCTCAAGATGTTGGATGGCAAAATTCGCCACTCCGATCGCTTTTACTTTTCCATCTGAATACAATTTTTCAAGCGCTTTCCATGTCTCATTCCTTCTCTTTCTTGGCCAATGGATCAAATATAAATCCAAATACTCTGTATCTAATTTTCTAAGACTGTTTTCAAATGCACTTAAAGTATTGTCATACCCTTGATCTGTGTCCCACACTTTTGAGGTTATGAATAACTCATCTCTTGAAAGCCCGCTCTCTTTTATAGCTTTGGCAATATACTTTTCATTTCTGTAAAAAGTCGCTGTATCAATTAAGCGATATCCCATGTTTAATGCCCATTTTACTGGGTTTACCACTGATTCTCTCTTTAATTTCCATGTTCCAAGCCCAAATCTCGGCATTTCAAGACCATTATTAAGTTCTATTTTTGAGTTTATCGTGAATTCCATTCTTACACCTCTGAAATTTTAATAATCTATTAGTTACAAACCATTATTTATGCTAAAAAACATTCTTTTTATAGATTCTAGAATTTATGCTTGATCCTATTCTTTTAATCAGGAAATTGGATAGAAAAAATAATAAAATAAAAATAAAAGAGAAGATAAAGATTAGATAACAATTGTACCAAGAATAGCCGGTAAAATCCCCGCAAATATTATCAATAGCACTACGTTAATCAGAGCGATTGACCCTATTACCAATTTTTGCTTTTTCGGATTCCAGTAATAAGCATATGCCGCACCCACAAAGAAGGGAATATACACAAAAATAAACACCGTAAGCGCGTTCCACCATTCGTATACCCATACAAATGCGGGTGTCATAATTAAAAAGATCTCGATTATCGACGCCAAAGCCGCATTTCCAATACCTATCAAAAGCATCTTGGGAATACCGAATATTTTTTCACTTCGATCTTCTGGTAATAATTTACTTGTTGCTAACCCAGCTATCGCAAACATCAGATTTAATTCTATTCCCAACCCTATGAGTACCAAATATGCGGTTCCTGTCGGTACTGTCCATAAGGCGTGTCCTGAAAAAAATTGAACTATTCCGTTGATAATTTCTACAAACCAATGAATCATGTAGAGCATCATCCCCGCGGCAATCCCATTCCAATTTCCTTTATTCATCTCATTGAAATAAAGGTATAATACAGCCACCAAGAGGAAAATTACATAAAAATTGAAATTTATAGGGTCGCGAAGGATGCTTAATGCGTCATCAGTCGCTTCGGGATTGTTTAGAAATAACATATTATTACAAATTTGTGAATTATTTGTTAGTTGATTTGATTTAATATTCTTTACAATTTAAATTATTATTACAAATGATTAAAGTAATATAGATCTAATCTTCGTGAAATAGATGTTTCCTGCGGTTTTATATATATCTGGGTATTATGGGAGTGATATCTTCCGCTGAAATTTTTGATTCTAAGAAAAAGCTATTTCATCATCAACTTTATTGAAATAAAAAGGAAGATTTAAAGAGAAAGTAAATAGTGGGAGAGACGGGATTCGAACCCGCGACCTGTACTTGGACCAATCTTCTTGATTGGAACACTCAGCCCCCAGCCGAGAATCATACCAAGCTAGACTACCCTCCCAGCCGTTTATTTTGGGGAATAATACTCATTATTTTGTTGATATTTTTTAGAAAGTTCCTTATTTTTTTAATTTTTCTCATATTCACACTTAAATCTATCCAACTCTTTCTTGTTTTTATGACCTTATTGTGATCCCATTTCATAAATAATAAATATCTAGAAATCGAATTCTAAATAACTCTACAAATTTTCTTATTAATTTCTTAAAAATGGAAATTCTGAAAAAGAATATCAGTAAAGTTGATATTTCTTATCTCATGGTGATTTTGAATTTCATTTCACTTCTTATTATTCTATATGGAATAGTTGATTTTGTTATAAACTTTTATTTGTTAGGTTTTATAATTTTTATGAGCATTGGATTCTCTCTAATCATAATAATTCCAGCACTCATTTTTTATGTGATTAAAATTCTTAATTCCAGAAAATTGGTGGTTTATGTTAGATATAAGGATTTTTCACTCTATCAATTGCTTGGAATATCATTTGCGGTTCTTTTGGTTTTCCTCTATAGCAAAAATTATATCTTGTTTTTTCTTGTTGGAATACTTGTTTTAGGGTATATTATTGGATTATTCATTAGAACAATTGGCTATTTTACAAAGAATAAATTGATAATTACTCGAATTCTAATTTTTATAATTGTCTTATCCATCATTATTCCATATGGATTTTTAGCACGAGGAACTCTTCCTGTAGATCCGTCCGTGCAGGTATGGAAGCTTCATCAGATAGATAATCCCGGATATGTATTACCTAATGGATTAGATAATGCTGATGTGAATAAAGATGGATTTGATGATTATATCACGAATTATGAATGGGATGGACATTTACGTATAGCATTCCATCCCGGGACGGCGAATGTTCATCAGCGTTGGAAAGCGATTAATATTGGAAGAATAGAAAATGCGGAGAGTTCAGCTTTCGGAGATTTTGATAATGATAACAATACAGATGTGGTGGTAGCTCATGGAGAGGAGTTTGGAGCTCAATCAGGGGTTCTAATTATATGGGCCCCAAACGCTAGTGAATCTGAAAATCCCGAAAAATGGATTATGAGTACTGATATTCCCGATACTCGAAATCAAGGGCAATTTCACTTCGTAAGGGGATATGATATAAATAAGGATAATTTTACAGACATAGTGGTAGGAGGGCGAGGGACTAATCCGAAAGCAGGATTAAAGTGGCTAGAGGCACCGAACGATAAGATTCAGAGTAGAAATATGTCTAATTGGAAAGTCCACAATATTGATTCTACAATTGAGAGTGCTCATGGATTCGAATTTGGAGATATTGATCAAGACGGTGATGATGATATTGTAGTCTGTAATTCAGATTGGGATACTAAAGCCAGTGATCAAAAAATCCTGTGGTATGAGAATCCTGGTGCAGGAAATCCAAACCAAATTCTCGAATGGAATAAAACAATAATTTATCAAAACCCAGATTTCTACACCAAAGAGCAAGTCGCTCTCTATGACTTTAATAACGATTCATTTCCCGAAGTACTTATTTCTACAGTCTCCCAAATCTATATTTTTAACAATTCGGATGGAGGGACAAGGTGGGATTTAGTAAAAATTTCTAAACCACCATTTACTACATGGAGAACTCGGACTTTAGAAATAGGGGATCTAAATAAAGATTTAAAACCGGACATTTTAGGAATGCTTATCCACCATGATGGATATTTACCAAGAGACAAAGCGGTGGTTTATTGGATGAATTATTCTGGTTCTAATTTCGCAAACGCCACATGGCAAACTAATGTGATAAAATGGGGTGATGGATTTATCGGATTGGGAGAATATAACGGTGAGAAATGGGATCAAGCCCAGTTCATTGATATGGATCTTGACGGAGATTTAGATATCGTAGCAAATTGTGAGGAATTCAATTCTTTAGGATTTGTGTATCTTGCAGTAGTCTGGTTTGAGAACCCATTGGTCAGCAGTTAAGATTCAACTTCATTCTTATATATTTTGATATCTGGGATCATCCTTCCACTGAAGCTCATGATCCTTTTTTTAAACCTATAATGAAAAAAACATTTATATAGAAGCCCATACTAAATTGATAAGTAAGGATCATCAATAGTGATTATATTTGATAAAAAATCTCTTACAAAATTGGACAAATCCTTTTTCCTATATGCTAGAAAATCCTGAATTAATTGCTATGGGACTCGCGACCTTAATATTCATTTGTTTTTGCTTATTGATTGCCATAAGAATGATTTATAAGGGTATAAAGTTGAAATATTATACCATTTCTAATATAGGGGTGGTTTTTATTGGTGGAGCTACGCTATGGTCTGGAGTGGCGCTGAATTTTATAACAACACTTTTTTTCAATATTATACCTCCATGGGAATTACATTTTCTCTTCCATGGTGGCTTCATTAGTATCGCTATCTTTTTCTGGATAAGAGGGATCACCTCACTCGCGCAGATTGAAAAGAACAAGAGACGGGATATTATGATTATCTCGGGGTTCTTATTATCATTTTTAGAACTCCTATATATCGCAATAATATTCACAGATTACACCTTATTAGGTAAACCAATAGAACCAATACAAGTTGTATATCAACCATTTAGTTGGGTATATTTATCGATCTCCCTCGGGATTTTTTTTAGCATCAGCAGGGTGGTTTGTAATACAAACATTCAGATCCGAAGAGCCCAAGGTACGATTACAAGGCAAATTTTTATTGTTTGCGGGAATACTTTTTTTAACTGGAAGTATATTTGAGATCTTTTTCAGTGAGATATCTATATTACTAAGCGCACGCTTTTTCATCACTATGGCAGTTCTGCTGGGATATATTGGATTTTTAATGCCGGATAGGATAAAAAGAATTTTTCTGTAATAAGCTAAGCTCAACATCTATTTTTTTATTTTCATAATTTTTTTGAATATATAAGTTCTAATCTAAATATTCTTATCTCTGAAAAGTAAACTTGATAATTATTTTCAATCTATTATATTCCACAATAAGAAAAGATTATTATGAAATCCCTCTTCCCTAATATTAAAATATACTACATTTAACTCAAAAAATTATAGAAAATGGGAGAATCATGTCAGAATCGAAGAATTTTGAGCATTTAATGATCGAGTATAACGAAGAGGGAAATTATGCAGTTGTCTTATTAAATCGCCCGAATAAATTAAATGCATTAAACAATCATACTCTTGAAGAAATAGCGGATGCCTTAGCAGCATTAGAAGTGGATCCCAGAGCCCGCTGTGTGGTGCTAAGAGGTACCAGAGATTTTACAAAAAAGCCTGCATTCTCTGCTGGAGCAGATTTGTCGGAACGCGGATTTCCCGATCTGGATCGCGATAATCTTCGACATCAGAGTCATGCTATGTACAGAAGGCACAAATGCTATAACCAAATAGAAAAGTTTCCAAAACCTCTAATCGCTGCTGTTGATGGATATGCTTTAGGTGGGGGATTTGAATTAGTATTGGTGTGTGATATCGTAATTGCTTCCAAAAGATCAACTTTTGGGTTTCCAGAAATTAGACGTGGGATATTCCCCGCAAATGGAGGGACTCAACGTTTAGTTCATCATTTGGGTAAATATCGAGTAAAAGAGATGATGTTTTTCGGAGAGCAGTATTCCGCAGAAAAAATGCATGAATGGGGGATTGTATCTTATCTAATAGATGATAACAAGTTCGAAGAATTTGTAGATGAAAAAGCTTCATGGTTGGGGGGTGCTCCAACGAACAGTTTGTTCGTAATAAAAAAAGCGATTGATTACGGATCTCAAGTACCATTAGATATAGGGCTTCAATTCGAACAGATGGGATACGCAATCAATTCCACCTCAAGAGATGTGGCAGAAGGAGTTTCCGCTTTTTTAGAAAAACGGAAGCCAGAATTTCAAGGGAAATAGTATAATATTATTCCCTTTTTTCCATTTTTTTCCACTTCTTAGTATTTATTTTACTCCTTTGATTAGAATATCGATCTCAGAATTATAATCTGAATCAATAATTTATTTATAATATTACATTTTTATGATCATAACTAGAATAATGATGCCATTTCTATGCGAAAAAGAACCCCGTTTTTAATATTTTGGCCCCAGTATTTCGATGCAAAAAGGACTAGAAGTGAAGGAAGGCGACTTCCGGAGAATTTAGCAATCGAAAAAGTCACGATAAAGGACCTCGCGATCGCAGCCAAAAGTTTAGGATATCAAATACAAATAGAATCATCCTTAAAATACCCAAAATCGTGGTGGGAAGAATCCGGTAGAGTACTAATCAATACGAAAGGGAAGAAAAAATCAAAAGTTCTTAAAGAAATCGCAAAAGAAATTAGAAAGACCAGAGGAAAGTCCTAAATTATGCACGAATTTGCATTTGCCCATAATATTTTTAAAATCGCGGAAGAAACGGCAAAGAAGTACAATGCGAAGAGGATTTCTGAGGTCTATTTAGAAGTAGGTGAATTGACCCTTATTGTACCCGAGCTATTAAAACAATCATTTAAAATGGCAACTACAGGAACTATAGCTGAAGGGGCAAAGCTGCGTATTGAAATGACTCCCGGAAAGATTAAATGCAATAAGTGCGGGAAAATTTCGACAGTGAGCATCACTGAAGAGGCTAAATTAACAGGACTGCAACTTTTTCAATGTAAGCATTGTGGAAGCAAAGATACGGAAATTATAGAAGGAAAGTCCGCAAATGTGAAGAATATAAAGATTCAGGAATGACTTTTTTCTTTCTAAATCATAACCCTTTCATAAACCGCTAATCGTTTATAAATATTACACTTGTCAAAAAAAATGCCAAGATCGAAGAGGTTATTAATAAAATTAAAATCAATAGAGTATTGATTTGTTTATGAGTCTTTCTAGAAGCACTTATTATCAACTCTTAATCATCACCATTTGCATTTAGAATTTCGAGAGATCTATTTAATATATCCAATATCATGAATTCAAATATAATTCTAAATGAAAAATATTCAAAACTCGTTTATAAACGTTTCTTATGATGAACATTCAATATATGGTTATTAGATTGAACTAAAAGAAAAGAAAAAATTTAGTTTTAATTGATAAATTACTCGTTTTTAATAGCTTGATAGATAATTGTGATTATTAATAGAACTAGCCCTATTATTGCGGTGATTAATACTTCCCATACTAAAACTGGAGAGACCAGACGTTGAGAAATTATTCCTATCAATACCCAAATGCCTACTCCTCCGTATACAAAATCATTTCGGGTTAATAAAACTGCGGTGTAGATTATAAGTGTCACAACAAGGATAATTACACCCCAATACTCATCACTGAAAAGAAAAGCGGGATCATTAAAACCGATGCTCTCAAAAAAAGTCGTAATTGAGACAATAGTTGCAGCTGTGATCCAGGCTGTATACATACTCCAAGGAATATAAATTGCCACTTTCTCCATATTAGAGCGTTCCCTAAGATTTAAATTTAGTCTTAAGTAACCTATAATCAGAGAGATTAAATAGAAAATCATAGATAATGTAGAAAGCCAGATTATACGATATATCCAGAAGATATACCACAAAGAGGTCAATACAGTTGATAGCATAAAATAGATGCTTACTTGATCTACAAATTCCAATTCTGGCTTCTCCTCAATAGGTTTAAATATACCCCTCGCTTGATAAACGAGAAATATAATAAGAAATAAAAAGATCGGTCCCCAGATAGCAAAAGTAAAATCAATTGGATCAATTAGACTCTCACTTTCAGATTCAAATATATTAGTAAAATCTCCTTGTCCTATGGAAAGTATTCCTAAGATTGTAAAACAAATAATAGGTGTGAGAATGTTTCCGATTTGAAGAAGTGTTTTTTTATTGAATGATACCATAATGTTCTCAAATAATGATCTTGTCTTCTTAAATGCCATTTTTATAATTAATTAATAATTATTCACAATACCTAAAAATGAATATAATTAAAAACTAATGATTGCATATAAAAAGACTAGACCATTTTTAACGCTTTTAATAAAAATCTCAGAACTGATAAGTGAAAGAATAAATGAAGTCTGTAAAATTAGATTAAAACACCATTCAATTGTCCATCTTGGCCAGGGCGACTGGTAATTTTTACATTTCCTAAATCGGTCTTGACAATAGCCCCCTTAGTAAGAATATGTCGTCTGTTAAAGTCTTTTGTGGCTAAATTTTCTTCAAATCCCAAAATCTCGGTTTTCTGGGTTTTTTGGGTCTTGGGATCTGTTACGTTAATTGAGGAACTTGAAAAAAGCTTTAATTTGTGATTACCACCCATTACTCTCTGTTTTTTCTTTTTTTCTTTCCCTATTTGGGTTTCAATAGGTGCTCTTGAGAGTTCTCTTTTTCTTTTTTTGCTAAATCTCTTATATTTTTTTCCTGTATATCTCCTTTTGCTACGTGCTTGACTGCGTGCCATTTTATCTACCTATTTTTAAATTGTATAGTATGGATATTAATACAGAATTCAATTAAAATTTTTGTGTTTCCTCCTTCTCTTACGAGAAAAACTAAATAGGTATGAAGGTTTAGTATATTTATATCCTAAAAACGAAAGAACTTTTAACTAAATTAAATTTTTATAGTAAAATGATGGAAGATATTAATTTAGAAGATATTAACGAGGAAACCTTAAAGAAAGCCGCTAAAACGGGAACCACCACAGTCGGAGTTGTCTATAAAGATGGTGTGGTAATTGGAACGGAATCCCAAGCCACTGCGGGCTATACGGTTGCATCCAAACAAGCTCAAAAATTATTTGAAATTAATAAATACACAGCTGCAACGATTTCTGGTGGAGTTGCTGATGCCCAATATATAATTAATCAAATAAAAGCCTTATCTCGATTAAGAGAAGTAGAAAAAGGGAAAGTGCCAGAACCAAAATACATTGCAAATGTCACAAGAAATATTCTATTCCAAGGGCGCTCCTATTTTCTTGCTATGATGATAGTTGGGGGGTATTCTCAACATGAACACACAGGAAAGTTATACGGAATAGAACTTTTAGGTGCATTATTTGAAGAGGATAAATTTTTATCATTCGGGAGCGGCTCAACCTATTCACTAGGTGTGCTAGAAGCAGATTGGAAGCCAGATATGACAAAGCAAGAGGCTATAGAGCTCATAAAAAGTGCTATAACTAGCTCTCGTAAACGCGACATTGCTTCGGGGTTTGACCTTCAAATCTGCGCGATTAACGAAAATGGTTTCGAACAAGTAGAATAATAAAATCACTTTTATTTTGAATTTTTTATTATAACTTCGATTTGGACTATTTCGTCTTCTAAAATCATAAACCCATTTAAATCCTTGGTCTCACTATCCATAATTGTCCAGATAATAAATTGAAACGATTTCAATCCGCTTTCTTGGAGTCGAGACATATTGGTTATATCGACACCGCTGGGATGGTTTCCAGAGGGATGAGAATGGAAGATGCTCACTAATTTCATATTATATTTTTCATAGGCTTCTTAGTATATTTGATTAAGCTTTTCAAGATTTTCAACTGAACTCCTTTAAGTTTGGATAAGTTTCCAAGTGAATCCGGAACCGATGTGAGTGTATTATTTTTTAAATTCAGAAACTCTAATTGAATGAGATTATCGATTGTATCCGGTGCAAGACTTTTAACATATTATGCTGTAAATAGAGTGTTATTACGTGAATGAGGTTGTCGATGGAGGCTGGTAGCGAAGTCAATTTATTATGGTCGAGTTGAAGCGACCACAGCCCGTTAGATGTCCGATCGTGTCTGGGAGCTTAGTGAGCTTGTTATGCGCCGAGATTTGATAATTCCATGATAAATTCAGGAGTTTTTGTAATTTGGTTATAATTTAAAGATAATAATTTAAGTGAGTCTATTTTTCCTATTATCTTGGTTTTTTTCGAAAAATTATTTCCTCCTAAATTTAAGCAATTGAGTAATTTTAACTTATCTATTGTCTCAGGAAGGGTTGAAAGTTTATTATATCGAATATATAAATCTTTTAATTGTTTAAGGTCCCAATTGAATCGGGAAGTTCTTTTAAGCTACATCTATCGATAATTAATAGTTCCAAGGCAGATAAATTACCGATCGATTCTGGAGGTTTCGGGATATCGCACTTATAAAGGCCTAAAACGTTTACTCGATTATTTTGTATAGAACATCCGGTTTCTTTATTAAGCGATGTCCTCTCGAAAACCTTAATTTTATTTCCTATAATGTTTTAAATCTCCTTTAAAACCTCAACATACTCCTCATTAACCCTTGCAAACCTAAAGTTCATAATTGCCATATATACTTATTAAACTCTTAAATTCTTATTATTAAAACCAATTATTTATTCAAGGAGGAGCAAAGGTATAAAAATGCCAGAAAAAAACCTTAAATCCTCACCTTCTATTTATTGTACCTTCCTTTACAAATTTCACAAGAATCGGGATATCATGATTAGGCTCTCCCGACATTGGACTGGCAATAACTTCCGCATTCCCCTTATGGAAATGATGTGGTTTCGTGGAAACATTCCATCTATCGTCAAAATTATCAAATCTTGAGAAGTCATTCTTTTCTGGAGAATAGTTTATTTGGTATCCATATTCTCCATATTCGTTGTAGCTTATATAAATTATAATTCCTGATTTCAACAAAACTTTAAGCTGTGAGAGGTTTTCACTTAATTTATCACTTCTAATCTCGTCACTCAATAAATCAACGATTAATACTCTAGCTTTCCGTAAAAAAGAAATATAAGGAATCATCTTTTAAACGGATTTAATTGATTCTAAAAGATCTTTTAAGCGTTTATAATCTGCAACAAGTTGCCGTACTGATATTGCGTCCATTTCCGCATTTTCAAGGGCACCGCTTTTTGCCTTTGAAATAAAGTCATCGCTATTATTCTCTTCCCATTTATTAAGAATGGAGTGAATTTCTTTTTGGATATGACTAAGTTTAAAGGTGATTAATTCCTTTGCTGTTTCTTTTTCTATCGATACACTCATCTTTGAAACTTTTAATTGTTCAAATTAATTATGTTCTCCTT
>SHMW01000104.1 GCA_008080735.1 Promethearchaeota archaeon | reverse complement strand
TGGACGTGTCCCGAATGTGGCACGCATCATCACCGAGATAAGAACGCCTCGGTCAATATTAAGAAAGAAGGAATACGTCTCTTAGAGGAAAGAGGTATCATCGTGATTTCATGACATACCGTAGTGACTACGGGAAGTTACGCTTGTGGAGATCGTGTAAGACACCATTTAGGTGCGGTGGTCGCTGAAGCAAGAATCCAGCTCTTTTAGGGGCTGGTAGTTCAAATCTTATTATTAGCAAAATCAGATTCTAAAACACTAGTAATTAGAGATGACACAAAAGACGAATTTATGATACAAGCAAGAAATATGAAGATTTTATTAATTCATTTTGTTTCATCAACTATTATATAGAAATATATAATCTCTCTTTTTCTAAATCTGATGTATACTGCTATATATTTAATATTTTAACACAAATTAATTAATCGAATAAATAATTAAAAAACTTTTTTAAAACTGTCTAATTAATTAACAATCTCTTTGATAGAACAAAAATTCTTTAAAATATACCAATATTTTTATACAATTTTTTACTTAAATGGTATGTGTAGAAATATGCTTTTTAAAAAATTACTAAATTGCATTATTTCGGAAATCTTAATTATATGGATTTATTTTGTCAAATTCAATTAAGAATAATTTCTTTATATTTAAAAGTTCTAAAAACTCCTAATTAGAGGTAATTTTAGATGGATAAAAATCAATTAAAATTTAAAAAAGAAAAGATAATACTTACTGCAAGCATCGGCCAATGTGTACATGTAGCTGGAACTCAGAATTTTATTAGTATAGCTGAAAAATTGGGTTATAATTGCATTTTTTTAGGTCCTGCTAATTCTATATCAGATGTAATTAAATCAATCAAAAAGCACCAACCTGATATTATTGGATTGAGTTATCGTTTGACACCTGAAACTGTTAAACCCTTACTTAAATCATTTTTTAGGAAGTATCAAAAATTAGATCATCAAGCAGAGCAGCTCTATTTTGCGGGTACCGCAAAAGTTATAGAGATAGTTAAGCAATTTAAGCAATTTGACAGATACTTTATTGGAGATGAATCACGATATGAAATCATTTCGATATTAAAAAATGAAAACGTTCATAATAAAATAAATCATTCTTCGGATATACCTTCTTCATTAATCTCACGTTTGGAATGGAAAAAACCATTTCCATTAATAAGAGCGCATTTCGGTCTCCCCAGTTTAGAGAGGACACTTCAAGGCATAAAAAAAATAGCTGAAGCAAAGGTTCTCGATGTTATTTCGATTGCTCCCGATCAGAATACTCAAGAAAATTTTTTTCATCCACAAGAACAAAAAGAAGAATTATCAGGCGCAGGTGGAGTTCCTCTACGAAATGTAGATGATTTTAATAAACTCGATAAGGCTCGTCAATATGGAAATACACCATTATTACGGATTTATGCAGGAACAAGAGATTTCATCAAATTGGCCAAACTCTACAATAAGACGATTAATAATGCGTGGGCAGCAATTCCAATTTTCTGGTTTAACCAAATGGACCGAAGAGGCCCCCTCTCATTAAGAAGATCGATTCAGCAACATCTAGAGGCAATTAGATGGCATGGAAAGCGTTCGATTCCTGTAGAAATAAATGATCCTCATCATTGGAGTCTGAGAAATGCACCGGATGCAATTGCTGTCGCTGATATGTATTTATGTGGAATAATTGCTAAAAAACTAGGTGTTAAACATTTTATTGCTCAGTATATGTTTAATACTCCGCCAAATATATCTTTTGAAATGGATTTAGCGAAGATATTAGCAAAAAACGAATTGCTTAAAACCTTAGAAAATGATTCATTTAGGATCATTACGCAAGTTAGAACGGGTTTAGCAAGTTTTCCATTGAATACTAATAAAGCTAAAGGACAATTAGCAGCGTCTAGTTTGATTCAGCTATTATTAAAGCCCAATATTATCCATGTGGTTAGTTTTTCAGAGGCTTCACATGCGGCGTTTCCCGAAGATATAATCGAAAGTTGTCAAATTGTTGATCAAGTCGTTAAAAAGATGAGCTCAAGTAATGTTAGATTAGATAATAAATTATATAATGAGAGAAAAGAATCATTAATAAAACAAGCTAAATGGATTGTCAACTTAATCCCTCGATTAACAAGAGATCATGAAAATATTGAATGTCCTTGGTTAAATCCCTCTATCTTATCCCGACTGGTTGAATTGGGAATTTTTGACGCCCCCCATCTAAAGAATAACAGATTTGGTAAGGGTATGATTAAGACAAAGGTAATTAAGGGGGGTTATGATTCTATAAATGAATATAATGAACCTATCAGTGAAATAGAAAGAATTTCGGAGATTTTACTTGACTTAGACGATTATAATGTTGAATTGATAAGTGAGAATCAAAATGAAAAGGTGAGTACATAATCTTGAAATTCTGTGTAATTGGTGCGGGATCTGGAGGAAGAGCTGTAGCTGCGTATTTATCTTCATTGAATTATCCAGTAAATCTTTATAATCGATCCCCCTCGCGAATAAAACATATAAAAAATTCTGGTGGAATTAGAGCTGAAGGGGCAATATACGGGTTCTATCCTTTAGCGAAAATCACCCAAAATCTTGAAAAGGCAGTAAAAAATACAGATATTTTAATGGTAGTGGTACCTGCCTCCGCACATAAAGAAATGGCAAAGAAACTTGCTCCATTTTTAACTGATGATCAGATAATACTACTTAATCCTGGAAGAACTTTTGGATCTGTTGAGGTTAGTAAATATATTAAACAGCAGCGAAAAAATTTGAAAGTCTATATCGCTGAAACTCAAACTCTTTTATTCACATCAAGAAGCTTAGAAAAAGATATGGTTAGAATACATAAAATAAAAGATAGTGTGAAATTTTCTTCCTTTCGTGTAAATGAGAATCCTTACATTCATAAGAAATTAAAAGCCTTTTTTCCACAACTAATTCCAGCCAAAAATTATTTTCAACTTACTCTAAATAATATAGGTATGCTCTTACATCCATCGGTAGCTTTACTAAATTCAGGAGCAATTGAAACTGGACTTAATTTCAAATTTTATGGAGAAGGGGCTTCAAAAAGTATATGTAAAATCCTTGAAAAACTACAAACCGAAATTAATCAAATTTTGAAAAAGATAGGCTTGAGGAGATTTGATTTTTGTAGCTGGGCTAAACAAGTGTATGGAGAATCTGGGAAAAATATTTATGACACACTTCAGAAAATAAGTGTCTATAAGGGAATTGACGCACCATCGGAGTTAAAAACTAGGTATTTCACTGAAGATGTGCCTACTGGATTAGTTCCATTAGCATCCTTAGGAAGATTCTTAAAAATTGACACACCAACAATAGATTCCATCATACACCTCTCAAATCTTATTTGCGACATAGATTTTTGGGAAGAGGGCAGAACTATTGAGGCTCTAAGTCTTTCTCGTATTTTAAAAAATCGATTTAATTTAGAGACTCAGATCCCCGAAGCTGTTGGTGAGAGACAAGAATTCTTATTTATTTAAAGGAGCAAAATTTATTACCTTATTTTGTTTTATTTTAGAGATTCATGGATTAATTCAACCAAATCTACCATCTCAATGTCAGAGCCTAACTCTTACAGTGAGACACTCTTACATTGAGATGAGAGTCTATTCCCTCATCTATGACCTAATCTTTGTAGGAAAACATCTTCAACCCTTCTATCTAGAAGAGATGGGGAGTAGTGAAGCTCTAAAAACAAGAGTTCTTGAACTAGCAGATTAAAAAAGTACCAGAATCCAAATTTACCATAATCTGTGATGTAAATCCATCTTTTAGAATATGGTTAAGACCAGATTTTATTTCTTCTGTCCTATGGTTTTTTTAGGTAATAAATTCATTTTCGATTAAGGGAATCATAAATCAATTGAACTAAATCAATCATTTTCATTTCAGAATTGAGTTCTTCTAACGCATCTGAAAGGTTTCGATAACAAAAGGGGCAGGTACTCACAAGATTTTCAACCCCTGTTTCCATAGCTTCTTTAACACGATTTTTAGCCAGATCTAAGGAAAGTTCTGCATTCCCTTTTCGTAATCCACCTCCCGCTCCGCAACACATAGCCCCTTCTCGGTTTGTCTGCATTTCAATAGGGTCAGATATTTGCGCTAATACTTCTCGTGGAATTTCATACATTCCCATATGGCGCCCAATGTGGCAAGGATCGTGATAGGTTGTTCTAATTTCTAAATTCTTGAGACTGATCTCTTTTTCTTGAAGATAAGTTTGGAGAAATTCTACTGTATGGAAAATTTCTATTCCATCTAATTTCTTGTTGTAATCTTTCTTTAAAGTTCTATAACATCCCGCACAGCTGGTTATAATAGTTTTAATCCCTAATCTTTTTAATAGCTCTACATTTTTCTCGGATATAGTCTCAAATGCCTTCCTATCACCCGTTCTGAGAGCTACGCTGCCGCAACAAATCTCGTGTTCTCCTAAGATCCCAAAATCTATCCCAAGTTTATGTAATATTTTGGAGGTATAGATGGCAATATTTTGAATATTGGGAGTAAGGGCTGCTGTACATCCCACATAATAAAGAAGATCTATTGGCTTTTTGGAAGCATCCTTCACTTTAAAGTCGATTTGATCCGTCCACTTACTTTTTTCCTTATTATCACGGTCATAGGGATTCAGTTTTTCTGTTAAAGCTTTATTCATTGAAGAATGTGAATCAAGCGCGAACCCCGCTTCCACTAAATCCGCCCGCAAAGCTTCGAAAACTTCGACCATACTTGTCCACCTATGAGTCGGAAAATCAAAATTCTCATTCATAGCATTATGGCAAAATTCTTCACATGCTCCGCACAGAGAACACTGAGAAAACAATTCAGTAATTTCCCTACTCAATTTCAAATCTCCCCATAATAATCCTTTTAAGATAATATTTTTTCCGCGCGCGAAATACGGATCAAATTGAGGGGATACTTGGGATTTATAGACAGGACATACATAATAAAAATTTTGGATTGGCCAATTTGCCACCCGACACTGCCCACAATGCACGCATGATAATGCCGCATCTTTTACCTTTTCTAAATTCTTCAATTGGTTTTCGGATTTATTTTCACTCATTCTTAAACACCACCTCCATATGCCCTGTTCAGATAAAATTTACCGGGACTCATAATACCTTTTGGATCAAGGGCTTTTTTAACCGAGATCATAAAATCGTAATATTCTTTTGATAAAGCTCCGGAATCAACTAAGGTTTTACCAATAATCTCACCCATCCAATAATGAATAGCACCCAAATCCTTGATTTGAGATAGGAGAAGATCTTCCCAGAGTTCATAATATATTTTTCTGTTTTTGATGTCGGTATGGAGTGTGATCCCGCCAGTAACGTCTATATAACAGGGATGGCATCCTATCACAATAAAATTCGCTCCGCCACCTCCCACACTCCAAAATTTCTCACGGTTCCGATTTGCCCAATCCTCATATAATTGAATATAGTCGGGTAATTGGTATGTTGGGCATTTGAGGCATGTACCTAAGCTCGTCCCTTCTGGACCATATAGCCCCCAATAGATGTGCGCCCATTGCCAACGCCCGTCTTCTTCATAAAACCATTTCCCCAAGTTTCCCTCTTCTACAGTTTCTCCAAGCTTACTCAATCCTCCTTTCTCAGCAATTCCCTCAATTTGTTCAACGGAGTTCTCTAACTCTTTTTGGGTGTCCGCGACCGTGGTATAAAACATCACACTCCCTTCTACCCCCATATTTGCTAAGTTCTTTTTGATTTGAAACGTGGTGAGGAGTTTGGTATATCCTTTGGTATAATAGTAATAATCGTGTAGTGGAAGGTGCTTTTGCTGCCATCTCTGCATAACCTTCATAACCTTTATATATTCTTTTCTATCTTGATTGTCATTAATCTCATAGGTACTATAGGCGGCATATTCTGGAATGGGATACAATTTAAGTGAGGCTTGTGTTTTTATGCCATGGATACCGACATCTCCCAAAAATAGTCCTGAATAATCGGGTCCTAATCCAAACCGAGTAAATGGTTTCTTGCAGAATGAATTAGCTTTTGCTCCCGTATAAATTATCTCGCCCGTGGGAAGAACAACCTCTAATCCCACACATTGCTCGGTCACATTCCCATACATTGCAGCACCCCCGCCTCCTAAGGTATTATTCGAAAGCCCGCCTCCAATAGTGGCAGAAAAACCGGATCCTGGTCCCGTAGAACCAGTATAATATCCCACTCCCACTTTTTTTAATTGTGCGCATAATTCACTCCACGAAATCCCACATTCTACGGTGACGATATGATTCTTCTCATCAACATCTAAAATCTGATTCATCCGCGTAATATCTACAATAATACCTCCATCACCAATCGGTTTCGCTCCTCCAGTAAGGTCCGCGCCACCCCCTCGAGGGATAACTTTTATTTTATATTTGTTGGCAACTTTTAGAATTCCCGCAACTTCTTCTGAAGAACTAGGTTTTACAACAATCTCAGGGATTCCTTGAAGTACAGTATCACAATTCATTGAGTAAGAATAACAGATAGGCTCAGAATCCGTCACATATTTAGTCCCCACTATATCTTCTATTTCTTCAAACGCATTTCCTATCACATTCATATATTCCACCTATTAATTAGTATAAACTTATAAAATAAACAATAAAAATAACTTCGGATTTATTTTTATTCCAAAATTTTCCCATTTGGAAGGATTTGAGTGCATTCGATATAAAAGCCACCTAAATTTGTATTCGCATCCTTGAGAAGGTCATGACAAATATCATATTTTGAATATGTTGATTTTACAAAACTCGTTTCCGCCCCAAATTGTTTAGTAAAATCTTTATATTTCATATTGGTTTCAGTTAATTGCCGTAATGCTGGAGTAGAATTACTTGAAACATCGGGAATGAGCTTCAAATTATAAAGCGGCATATTTTCGATCATTCCTTGGGGATCCATACCCGGGGGATCATCTAACACATTGAGTTCCACTTCGAGAAATGTGATGTCTTTTCTAGTAAGGCTTCCATAGACTTTTTTCTTGCCATCCTTTTCTTGAATTGGTGAGAGTTTAATATCGCAGAGCTTTTTTGGATATCCCCATATCTCTCTTCCCGCGGTTAGTGCCTCTTCTGTTGTAACATAGATATTAAACACGAATGCTCCCGGTTGGTCTTTATATTTACAATTTAATACAATAAGATTTTCAAAATAAGGCCCAACGCTGGAGTCTGGATAATCTGAAATAAAAATCGCATCAAAGCCAAATTCAATCGGTTCCAGCTCTGGAGGAAGATATTTCTCTTTTATCCCTGCTTTACATTGAAAGAGGACCACTATTGCACGCATATTAGGATATTCATACGGAGGAGGTGGGAATAATCCGTTTTGTCGTGGCATTGAATAATCAATCTGCTGTTTATAATCAGTCATATTCTTTTCCACCTCATTCAGTCTCTTCTCCCAGATCAAATTTTGTAAAGAATGTCGTATCGGTATTTTGGGTCGCATTGGCAAGCTCCATCGCAGCTCTGGCATATCGCATCGCGAGGGACATCTCTCCTTCCAATTTTAATTTCCCAGACATCAGACTTTGGATGGGGTCAATTTCTTGAAATGCTAATTTTTTCCATAAAAGAAAGGAGCCCTTTAAGGTCATGATGGGATCTCTAGGAGGTTCTTCTTCTGGTTGGAGGATCTGAATTCCTAAGCATTTTCCATCCTTTAAATCTAAAAACGCAGATACTCCTTCTTCAATCTCCCCCGAAGGTTCCATTACAAATAACATCGAGCCATCAAAATCAATACCCCATCCTTTTGCTGCCTCTTCGTATGCCTTACTGTTATTTAACGCCTCACAATATTCGTTCGCCCATTTCTTCCCGATTTCTTCTATATCTTCAAACTTTACCATATTTTTTCCCTTCACGTAAATTTGTTTTTAATAGAATATTTTGATGATTTTCTATCAATTTATCTTAATTATATAATAATCTTATTTGCTAACCGAATATATAAGTATTATGGAAGTATTTAAGCCATTTTACCCCCTTTTGTAAACCTATACTAAGATATTAATGTATACAAGAAGAGAGATGAAAAAGTGTGAAAATATCACTCTTATTGGAATGCCAGGATCGGGAAAATCAACTATCGGCAAATTACTGGCAGATGAGTTAGACTTCGATTTTATCGATACTGATGATTATATTGAAGAGAAAGAAGGAAGAAATCTCCAAGAGATCATAGATACCAATGGGAATGAAAAATTCTGCGAAATAGAGGAAGAAGCAATTTTAGAATTACTTCCTCTGCAAAATTCTGTTATTTCTCCGGGTGGTTCGGTGATCTATTCTAAGACAGTTATGAATAAATTAAATCAGATCTCAACTATAATATTTTTAGATTTACCTTTAGAAGTTCTAAAAGAGCGATTAGATAATAAAGAATCTCGAGGTATTGTTGGATTGGATTCCCTTTCTCTCCCTGAATTATATCAAGAGAGAATAACACTCTACAATAAATATTCGAACCTCACTATCGATTGCAACGGATTGTCCCCAGATGAAATTATCAATTTAATTAAAGTTTCCCTTAAATGAGAAACCAAACTGTGTCTAAATAGTCTAATAAATCTCTAATTCGAGCAGCTTTCTAAGGGTACTTTCCAAATTCACTTGTCTTGCTTTTCTTGTGATTAAGTCTATATCTACTCGCTCTTTATTTGCATAAAAGAGAGTTAGAAAATCAATTACATCTTGATATTCCATCAATTCAGAGGGAGGTATATCATCAATTTTCCCCATCTTAATTATATTCTCCAAATATAGAATTATTATAAAATGTTATAAATATAACATTAAATTATGAGATCATTAAAAATGCTAAGAAAGAGAAGATTTAATCGGATTTTATCTGCTCACTTAAGTTTTCCATCTCCTTCTGACAAGGTTTTCCAAGAGCGGCATAGAATTGTTCATTATCCACGTCTACCATTACCCCAAATCCAGTTGAGATTTTTATTCCATGATTACAGAATGTAAATTCCGATGGTTTATTTTCTCTCCCATGGCTGCATTGAATTTTATTATTAAGAAAATCTAAGGAGATTTGTTCTGGGGAATCATTTTTCAAAATCTCACGAGCATTTTCATATCGTAAGAGCGAAGTTTTATGTACAGGTTTTCCGCGAAACACTTCGGCAGCACCCTCACTGTATATGGCATCCCTGGAAACTTCTAATTTTTTCATAGCGGAAGTGAGATAATGATTAGTACAAATTAACCATCCTTTTTGCCCCTCATCATCTTCACGACGTACTTCCACATTTGAAGGCCCAACTTCCAAGACCGCTAAATCTCCTTTTTTATCTGCCATCATCACATTCGATCCTCCGATTCGAGGATATTTCTTAAAAAGGTCTATGGTTTCCTTCACCGTACCACAAGTTTCTAATGCCTCTCTGATAATGATCATGGCGGGAACGCCTTCATCACCGATATCTTTTGGATATGCATAATTATATACGATAGAAAGGCCTTTTTCATTCAACCCATTATTAATTCCGACCAGCCCAGCTACTCCAGAACCGATTGTTGAGAATCGTTCTCCCGAAGGGATGATATTTCTAAATATGGTATATTCGGCCAAGTATTCCGGACCATCCCAATTCTTGATCATTAAGACGCCCCCCGTGGTACTCTTAGATCCGCTAACGCCTACCGCACTACAATGATTAAAGGAGGTTGAGATGTTCTTTTCTATTTTATAATTGGTTATTTGGGTTCCAAGCGCATCAATAGCTTGCATAAATAAAAGCTTTCTTAGAGAGATATCCGCTCCTTCACTTAACCCTTCCAGAAACCTCCATTGAGAGGGAAAATATTCTTGTATTGATTCTTTAATCATTCCTGAAGAAACTATCGTTGCCAAACCCTTATATAGGAATTTAGGAATAAGGAATGGTTTTGATGCTAAAAATTCTTCTGAAGATGTGAGTTTCCTATATAACTCGTTAATTTCATATCTGAAATGAGTTCCTTGCTTAACTCCCATTTCATACTCAGAACCTTTCAATTGGAACACGGTGATTGATTTTTCCATTTTCTTCACTTACCACACACAACTATATACTCACTTTAGTTTAAATTGTGTATTTCATATTTTATAGTTTATGCTTAGAGGTTATTAGAATTCTGGAAAGCACTAAAGTGATTAAGTTATTAGTAAAATTCTTCTGGGATTCTCAAACAATGGTCTCCCATCTTTTAATAAAAGACAAATACTTCATTTAATTAGTAGGAAAAATTACAATTTAGTAAAAAATGAAGACTTTAATATTAGATGGTTCTAAACCGAAACATCCCATTCAAGAGGAAATCAATTCAATTGTGGATGAACTTCTGAAGGATACTCAAAGTGAATCAACTTATATCCTTCTTGCAGATAAACAAATCACATACTGTCAAGGTTGTTTCGATTGCTGGCTAAAAACTCCTGGAATATGTCGAATTGATGATTTTGGACGAGAAATAACCAACTTAATGGTCAATAACGATCTGATTATTCTTATAACTCCCATTACATTCGGAGGGTATTCTTTTGAACTTAAAAAAGCAGTCGATAGGTTTATACCAAATCTTCTCCCATTTTTCAAGGAAGTAAATGGGGAGATTCATCACAAACAGAGATATGATAACATTTCCTCTAAAATATTTATAGGATTTATGAAAAATTCTGATGAGGAGAAGGAAGACATCTTCAAAGAACTGACTCAACGAAACGCTTTAAATATGGAGGGGGATATTTTTGAGACCCTTGTCTATATTCAGAATGGGGATATCTCAATATTCAAAACGCAGCTTCAAAATATTATAATGGAGGTTAAGAGTAGACTATGAGCGACACAAAACAATTTTTATTGTTAGTGGGGAGTCCTAGAGCCGCTAATAGCACATCTGAATCTTTGGGAATGTTTTTATGGAGACAAATGAATCATGAGAGATTTTCACTGATAAAAGAATATACCCATCGACTTGTTGTGAGAGAAGAAAAACGCGATTATTTAATTAATCTAATAAACAAGGCAGATCTAATTGTCTTTTCATTTCCATTATATGTCGATCATCTACCCGCACCACTGATTAAAACTATGGAGATCATTTATGAAATGAAGGGTAATCTAAAGAGACCGCAGAATAAAAGTCTTATAGCGATCTCCAATTCGGGATTTCCCGAAGCTTCTCAAATTGATCTTGCCATAAAAATTTGTCAGGTTTTTACCGATGAAATGGGCTTTCAATGGAAAGGAGGCTTACAATTTGGAGGTGGTGAGGTCATTCATGGGCGTGATCTTGAAGATGCGGGAAGGATGACTGAATCCCTTAAAAAAGGATTAAAAATCGCTGGTAGGAATTTATCCCAAGATAAGCCAATCTCCCAAGAGGCAAAAGAATTGGTAGCCGAACAGACTATTCCGATGGGAATGTTTAAACTTTTTGCAAACCTCGGATGGAGATGGAGAGCACTAAAAAATTGGAACGTATTTAACCTTAAAAATAAACCTTTCTCAAATTGATCTATATCTATGAATACTAACAAAAAAATGAAAAAAATAAAAAAACTTATTATTGATTTAGGCTATTGAAAGTGATATATTGGTGAACAAGGTGGTGAATAATATTACCGATAAAATGACTCCAGAAATAATAAGACAAATCCAACGTGTTCTTTGATCATAGGACTCATTTAATGCAAAACTTATGAACCCGATAGAAATTAACAATAAAGCAATATCTATTCCTACTTTAGCTATACTCACGACAATTGCCTCTTGCCACTGCATTGCGTATCGAGTAACTGTGTTTTGAGCAATTATCGCATTATATTGGTTGCTATCTATTATGCCATCGTTTAATTGATTTAAAGCAATCTGATCTACCATACTTTTCCAGTCATTTGCATTATCAGCAATCGATGTACTGATACTTGCTATTAATCCAAATATTATAATCAGAAAGATACCAATCACGATATATTTAGTTGCTTTTCCTTTCTCCATATTTGGGATGTTTTCAAAATAGTTACTCGTGCGTTCTTTAAAACCCATCTCTCATCATTTTATTTACAATTTTTTATACAAATTTGGTAACTAATCGATTTGTCTTTCCCTATAAAAGCATCTATTATGCTGCTAATAACTTTGATCTTGCCTTGACTATATTAAAAAAATATTAAAATAATTTTT
>SHMW01000103.1 GCA_008080735.1 Promethearchaeota archaeon | reverse complement strand
TAGATACACTTTCTGAACAATTTAATAAAAATACTGTATTAATGGTTTCCCATCGTCCATCTACTCTACGTAATAGTAATATTATATGGAAACTAGAAGATAAGAAACTTAAATTAATTACAAAATCGCAGTGATAATATATGAGTGAAGGAAATAAGAATATTTTAAGAAAAGAGAGAAAATCAATTAGAATAATGATTAACATGTATTGTGGAAAATTTCACAATAAGGAAGATGAGTTATGTGAAGAGTGTTCAGATTTATTAGCCTACGCACAAAAAAGGCTAGATTTTTGCCCTTGGGGAGAGGATAAGATAAGATAAATCCCAATTGGCAGTCTAGCACCACCAAATAAAATAATTATGTAACTTATTGAATCCGGAAACCAAGGACTCGCAAGTCCAATCCAAGATAAGCCCATTAGGATATAGATTCGCCTTTTATAATTAAAAAATTTCAGAAGAATCGTAATGCCAATGATCAATGATATAATTACAAATAGTAAGCTAAATGTACCTTGAATATAATCAACAATTTCTAACGTTTCAGCCATTTCTTTCACATAGTTTAGTATTTTTATTGCATATAGCTTATTTTAAAAAGTATTTATAACTTTCTTCATATTAAGTCTGGGATTAGACAGGAGTGTAAATAATCCAAAATGAATCCCGTGTAAGTTTCTGAATCATTAATTTTCCTTTACTTTTTATACGATTTCATAGCGAATGTCTTTAGTTTCTTGCAACAATTTCAGTAAAATTTCAACATGTGAAAGATATTCATTTAGAGAAATTTCACGTTCTTCATACTTTGAAATTAATTGTTTAATAATAAAAGAAGGTATAAATTTTATAAAACGTATGTCAGTTAAGAGAAAAACCATACCATTTGATTCGAAAATGAATTTTTGGTCCAATAATTCATTAAAAAGCCCTTCGTTGTTATTCAGTGTATTTAAAGTTTTTTTAACTGTAAGATACGTTTCTCGCAGTGATTTAACTAAGGGGAGAACGGATTTATCACTTAGAAGATTTAATATGATCGTTAAATTATTATCTTGAGTGCAGTTATAATTATTAAAGAAGCTAACTAAAGCTTTTTTATATTTATAGACTATTTCATTTTTATTGGGATGATCGATGTTTTCGAAAAACTTTGATACATTTTGTGGAGGTAATCGAGTACAAGTAAGGTCATTTATGAGAAAATAACAATCAACACTCCCAGGAACGTTTCGTTTAACTATTAGATTCTCTCGAATAAACGACATCAAGATTAAATCAATATTTATCGTGCTAAAACCATAATCATGTTTTAGAATGTCTTTTAGTTTACTCTTGGATATAACGCCATTTCTTAAAATCTTTAGAATGGTAAATTTAATTTTATCTTTAAAAAAATTAAGATAATTTTGTTCCTTATCCAATTTTGAATAGTTTTTTATGGTGTTGAAGGCTTCTGAAATTGCTCTGGTTATCTTATTTGTATTAATTAGTTGAATAAGATTTTTAGATATATTGGCTAAAATGTCAGGATATTCGGTAATTATTGTATCTATGCTATCTGTCTTTTGGTAAACCAAAACTAGAAAATAGATTTCCCCTTCATATTTCTGGATGATGGAAATATAACGCTTATCTGAATTTTCTGGAATAAAATCAACCATTTTTTCTTCTTTGCTAAGTTCGTGTTTCGCCCATATCTTCAACAGGAGGTCCTTTGACAAGGAGTCCTCTTCTGGAGGATATTGTAAAACAGATTCTGGCCCACTGCTCTTATTCCAATATATTATTGCTATTCGTTCCATGAAAAAAGGATAAATCTTTGATATGTTTATTCATATATGCTTATAATCTTATATCTAACTCTCTTATAAAAACTTTTATTTCAATTTTATTTAGAATAGTAAGAATTGTGGTATCGCTTAAAAATTTAGAGAGTTTTATGTTTTAGATTTATGTTAAAACTGTAAAGCTAAGCCGAAATATCTTTTTAAAAAAATTTTGACAATTCCCTTAAAGCTAGATAGCAGAATAATTAATTAAATAGGTTTGGATAATTTGATTGTAGTTCTTTTAATGTTTCAGAAAGCCTTTCTAGAAAAACCCCATCTTGATGGAGCATTAGATTTTCAATAAAGTAATCCAAAACATTTCTTGCGAGAATGATATCCTCTTCATATAATTCTTTTTTCCCAAATAAAATCACGAATTCATTTTTCAACCAATTCAATTCTTCGAGTGAATTTTTTAAAAGAAGGTGGGAAAAATTAACAGATATTTTCATTTGAATTTGTAGGTATTTTATAATTTATTCTATCAATATGATAAAATCACCATCTTAAAAATAATGACAAAAATGTTCATTTTATATCAAATAACACGAACAAACTTTACACCATTGAAAAGTAAATAAACCCAATCTCAATATCGATTTAAAGTTAGACCCACTATGTCGTTTTTATCTAATTCTTTAGGAGAGATTTTGGGTTTTGATTTATTAAAATGATGGAAATAACTACCAGTAAAATAGAAATTAATAGGGTTATTGTGGGAGTCTCAGAAAGAATAAAAAAGCTGAGAATGGTGGCAAATATCGGTTTAAAAAAGGCCAGCGACATACCTTTCGAAACTTCCATTCTACTGATTCCTTCAAATAAGAGCCATATCCCTAATCCTGTAGAGACGACCCCTAAAAATATAATCCAAAACCATTCATATGCGCTATATATTAAAAACGTCTGAAACTCTGATGTAAAGGGTAGAATGATGATTACAGGTATAGCAGCGAATAAAGATGATAAAGTGCTATATTTTAACGCAGAATTTGAGATCTCTGGTTCTTTTTGCTGAATCTTTTTCCCTAAGACAGAATACAGGCTCCACATGATTGACCCAATTAAAACTAATAGGTTTCCTAATAAATATTCAAGAGAGAATAATCCAGTAAAATTGAAATGTGTCATTAAAATTGTGACACCCACAACTCCGATGGAAATGCCAAGAAACTTAAATTTGAGGTTTTTTCTTTCATTTAAAAGAAAAATAGAATAAATAGTTATCCAAATGGGATATGTAGTATATATCGTAGCTGCGATATTTGCTTGGGTGAAGGTCACACCAATAAAATAAATAATATTTGAAAATCCAAACGCAAAACAGCTCGAAATTAGAAAAAGTCCGAGATTGTTTTTAATAATTGAGATTAATCCGGAAAAATCTCGTTTTGCTACTAAAACAAGAAATAGGAAAAGTCCGCCGATAGTAAATCGGAAAAATGATAGAGTTAAGGCTCCCACAGCGCCATGAATTAATTTTACGATAATCTCACTAAAACTCCAAGAAAATACAGCTAAAATCATTATCAGATATCCTTGATATTGATCATTTTTTTCCAATTACCTTTCACCTCCACCAATTACTCTCATTCTAAAGCTATTCTTTTTCTAGTTTTTTACTCCAATATTTACTTACTACATAATACGCGATAAACATTACACCCAAAACAAGCGCGATTATTACGAGAATCAAGTTAAATGAATTAGCTTGTGCTTCGATCTCAGCGAGGGGGAGTTCGGAGAGATCTACAGGTAATGAAAGTCCGGCGCTTAAAGTGGATCCCAAAAAGGAATAGAAAAAGGCTCGCGGAATACTTCCGATAAAGGTTGCTAATGTATATTTTTTCGAATCCAAATCGACGATACCACTGGCATAACTAATCGGGTCGAACGCGATAAAGGGAAGAAAACGAGCGAATATGATGGCTCCAATACCATATTTATGGATGAAATTATCCGCCATATCAATTGCAGTCGTACCTACAAATTTTTCGGCTAGTGGTCTTCCACCTCTCCTACTGATATAAAAGCAGAGAATTCCAGCCGCCACAGAACCGATTATACCCATTACACCTCCAACCCATATCCCCCAAATCATTCCTGAGGCAAATAACACTATTTCGGAAGGGATTGGTATAATAAGCCCTTGGATGGCCATCACACCGACAAATAAAAATATTCCCCAGATACCTATAAGGTGAATAGGATTTACAAACCAGTCGATAACTATTTTATAGAGTATCGTTGAATCTTCAAAAACGAGAATATATACGAGGTATAGAGAGACACCTACTAATATCACCACTAAAATCATAAATAGAATCGTTTTCGTATCATATGACGAGAAATCCACTAAATTCTTAAAATAATCTTTTACTTTCTCAAAAAATGATCGGTTCTCTTCACTTGCGTCTTTTTCTGTTGTTTCATTCATTCATATCACAAATTCAATATTAAATTAGGTAATAGTGTAAATGTTTTTTGCTATTAAAACTAATAGATTTCGACAGTCTTCTGAATTGAATAGCTATTTATTAAATTCACACTTCACACATTCTAAAAAATTGGATATTTCAATTCTCAGAAGAATTAGTAGGATTAATCTGATTTTTTCTGTTCCAAAATATATTTAGCAATAGATTCAAAGGCTAAATCCACATTTTTGCCCGTTTTAGAAGAGGTTTTTATATAATCAATAAGACCCAATTTAGTTTGCTTTTTGTTAGCGTAGAGGTCTCCAACAATTGAATATTCTTCTAAATCATATTTTGCGGCAATTAGAATAATGGGAATTTCCGAATTCGAGGTGTTCTTCTCTCTTAATATTTTTACCCATTTATCCAAATTTACAAAACTCGTCATACTGGTAATATCATACAATAAAAGAGCCCCACTTGCTCCTCGCATATACTTATCAACCATAAAAAAGAAACGGTCTTGTCCACTTATGTCCCAGAGGTTCAACTGACAAATAGTTTCATCAATCTCAATTTCCTTTACGTAAAAATCTACTCCTATAGTCATGGTAGTAGTGTCTATAAATTCCCTGTTGATATATCTGTGTAAGAGAGTTGTTTTCCCAACTGATCCATCACCGATAACCACTAGCTTCATCGAGATTTTTGGTTTTGACATTTTTCCTTAGCAGTGAAGAGATGTGTAATTTCCTAATGTTTCTTAAAATTAATAGAGATAATTATATTAAAGTCTTGATAAAAATAATTTTTATGACTTTATAAGTAGAATAAACTTTTCTAAATATTATCTACCAATATAAGGAGCAACTAAACTACATTCAACCAGAAGTATTTCTACATCAGATTCGGCTTGAACTTTTATTGTAGCCTCTTCCTTTACTTTTGCGGCAGAAAGGGCAATCATCTCTTTCTCTTCCAGTTTTATGGGACCCCCTTCAAGAATATAAAGATAGACCCCCCAATTATCCCGAATATTATAAGAGAGACTATTGTCTTTTTCTAAAAAACAAGAGCACACCATAGCATCAGATCGAATAGGCAGCGCATCATCATGTAAATTTGAGACAAGAGGTAAGTATTTATTTGTTCTGTCTTGTTTATTTACTTTCATTTGTTCAACTGAAGGTGTTAAGCCTAATTGCTCGGGATAAAACCACATCTGAATGAATCTCATAGGTTTATCGGGATTATTATTAATTTCCGAATGATCCATTCCTTTTCCAATAGTTGTATGTTGAACCCAACCTTTCTTCAAGATTCCCCCTTCTCCATTTTCATCTGCGTGTTTAAATTCTCCCTCAGCGCAATAGGTAACCACCTCGTTTTTGGTATGATGATGGAGTGGCCATATAGCCCCAGGGGATAATGTATCATCATTGAAAACTCGAAGTGTGCCAAAGTGAATATTTTCGGGATCATAGTTCTGTCCAAAGGAAAAGTGCCACCGACCGTCAAATGTCCCATGCTTGATTCTACCATGTGCGTGATAAATTTCGTTCGGTTTTCTTATTTCGATAACGGTTATCAACTCGAGTAATTTTTTTCTTAGAGCAAAATTAGGAAGAATGTGAATTTAAACCTAATGTTTATAAATAAGAGAAAAGGAAAACTCAATCAATTGGGATATTCATTTTGAGAACTCAGATTATAAATTTTTATATTAAGAATGCATCATTATTCTTAGTAATAGGGGTAGGTAGAGAAAAGGAGTGTTATCTAAAAAAACATAAAAGAAAAATCATACATATGTGAAAATGAAAAACCCAATCATATTCGGGCACAGAGGAGCTTCGGGGTATTGTGTAGAAAATACTATCTCTTCGTTTAGAAAAGCAGTCGAAATGAACGCAAACATAGAAACGGATATTAGATTGACAAGAGATAATGTTTTGGTATGTTTTCATGATCCAGGATTTAAAATTAAGAACCAATGGTACAAAATCAGTAATATCACGTTTGAAGAGCTAAGAAAAATTAAATTCGGTGATCAGCGTCAAATCCCTCATCTTAAAGAAGTATTTGAGTACTTTAATCACGATTGTTATAATAATCTTCTTTATAGTTTCGATATCGGCAGTATTGATGCAGGAATTGGAATAATTAAATTAGCAAATGAGGAAAATCTTCTTCCTAACATTATAATCACAGAAACACAGATAAAGAATCTAAAAAAACTAAGAAAATATAATAAAAGCGTAAAATTAGTTCATACAGTTCCTCATAATATACCTAAAATAGAAGACAATGATATTGATTTTGAATTACTAAGAGATCTAAGCATAAAGACTTTAAATATTAAAGCAAACAGATATATGAACGAGAATTTTCATTTTATAATCAAAAAAGACTTTAAATGCTTTATTTGGGGGGTAAATACGCGGATCCGAATGAAAAAGATTCTAAGGATGAGAGAAAATGGCCAAATGGTTGATGCAGTTTATACAGATTATCCCGATAAATTAAATAGAATGAGCTCAAAAATATAATAAAAATATAATCTATTTTATTAGAGTGGCTGATTTGAAATTTGAAATGAAATGGATAAGTCGAAAATATAAATTACTCTTTTTCTTAATTATAGTAAGTTGGATTAGTTTAGCAATAATTTTTGGTTTATTTGATTTACAGATTTCTCAATTCATCGTGAATTCGGATTCTATAGCTGGAGAGTTTGGTAGAGATTTTGGAGAAGCACCCGGATATGGATTAATTGGGATTAGTATCGCGATATTAATAGGAAAGAATTATAAAGATTTAAGAAAACAAAAACTTGGATTAATAGCTCCACTAATAATTGGATTAATATATTTGTTTGTAGCAATAAGCTCGAATTCCTTAAAAGGAATAATAGATAGTCTTAGTATAATTACTATATTTATTTTGTTTTTCCTTATAACTATTAAGAAAGATTGGAATGACTATAAGACATTCGCTTGGGTTATTTTTATAGTGACGATTTTAAATGTTATCTTATTTGTCCAAATAACTAAAATTGTGTGGGGACGTGTTCGGTACAGAGATCTTTTACCAGGTTTTGAAAATTATACTCCTTGGTTTATTCCAAGAGGTCCTACGGGTAATAAATCCTTCCCCTCAGGGCATTCAGCTATGGGGTTTATAACCATTCCCTTAATTCTAATTATCAATAGGTTAAAAATTAAGAAGCTATATCACTGCATATTGTCCTTTATCATTATCGGATGGGCGTTCTTTGTAGCAATATCAAGAGTTTTAATAGGAGCACATTTCGCGTCTGATATTCTCTTTTCAGCAGAAATGTCGCTCATGCTCACAGTTCTAATAATTAATTATATTCACAATAAAAAAAAACTATTATAAAATTGCTTTGATGATTTAATACAATTCACAAAAATTAATAGAATAACACTATAACAAAAATATGAAAAAAATAGTAGATGGTATTTATTACATAGGACTCTCAGGCTGTCAAGTATATCTAATCGACACGATGGCTGAGAATGGATTGGTTTTGATTGATTGTGGAATGGATATTGATATGATAATGGATATCTCTGATGAGGGATTTGATCCCAAACAAATAAATCACTGCATTATAACACATTGCCATATAGATCATATCGAAGCATGTTACCATCTCAAGGAACTAAATCCTGATGTTAAATTTTATGCTCATGAGGCAGATGCACAAGCAATAGAAGAGCAAGGGCATGATCAACAAACTGCCGCATCGTGGTATGGAACAAAATATAACCCAGTGAAACTCTATAAAAAATTTACTAAAGAGATAGAAACACTAAATTTAGGTGATTTAGAATTAAGAATAATTCATACGCCCGGACATACTCCAGGTTCAATTTCTGTCTTGGTAGAGAAGGCAGGAAAAAAAATTTTATTTGGTCAAGACATCCATGGGCCTTTTTATGAAAGTTTCGGATCCAATTTAAACGAATACCAAAACTCGATGCAGAGATTACTTGATTTAGAACCCGATATTTTATGCGAGGGGCATTTTGGGATAATAAAACCAGCAGATGAAGTGAAAAGATATATAAAAAATTACATGGACTCAAATAAGCCGTGAAATTACCGTAGTAAATTTCAATTGTTCTAAATATCCGTTTTTCAAGACTAGAATCTTTCTTTTTCATAATTCTACTTTCAATGACCCCTCTAGTGATTTAAATATGACCAAAATTATTTATCCTTACCATTTTAAAAATTTTAAATTATAAATAAAGAGGTGAATTATGGGTATTTTAAAGGAGGTTTATGATGTTATTAAGGATACTTGTAGTGGGACCATAAGAAAAACACAATTAAGAAAGCTAATTGAGAATATGATACTGGCAATCGAAACAGACACAGTAACAGATTTTTTTCCACTTAAATTTAAAAAATTAGAAAGGTTAATTCTTTCAATTAACTTGAATGAAATGAAATATAAAGATTATTTTCAGAAATATCTTCGAATCAAGAGGTACTATAAAACACATCTTGGAAATACACCTTTAAAATAGTAAACCTATTCCGAAGAAAGCAAGATTATCTAATTTCTTTATGTTGCGATCTAAATTCTTTTCATTCGATTTTTTCATATTAAGACCTTAAAGTGAGCAATAAAATTGGTTTCAGAATCAAAACTATAATCCAAATAGGGTTCTTCTGGACTTTTTTGCATTTTTCAATTCACATATTTGACGTTTTGCCTAATAATTAATTTTGTCAAATTAAAATTCGGATTAAAACTTAAAATCAAGCTCATCAAATTTACTGGAGTTTTAAAAAGAATTGGATGAATTCCACTTCTTTCAAAAAAATTCTTTTATCCCAAATGAATATTAATGTTCTTAATAAATAGGTAAATAAATAGGCAAATATTCCATTTCTCCAAATTTACCTAACTGAGCATGGGGACATAGAGAATTTTTGTATGCAAATAATTTTAATTTCTCCTTAATTATATTCTCTTAAGAATATATTTAATAAGTAAATCTCACTCTATCGTGAAAAAATGGCTTTTCAAGATTTATCAGATCTAGAATTAATTAGAGGTATTTTCAGTTTACTCTTTGTAGTAATAACAGTAATAATTGGAATTAGGATAATCCTGAAATATTTTAGGAGTAAAAATAAGACTTTTATAACCGTCGGACTTGCCTATATTTTCCTAACAAGTTCATGGTGGCAATCAGCGTTTAACTTTTTATCACTCTGGCTCTTAGATATGCCAATAAACACATATGCAACACTATTCATAGTTAATGGACTTATAGCTCCAGCGATTTTATGTTGGATATATTCCTTTACGATGCTCCTTTATGAAAATAAAAAGAACGAAATATTAATTCCTTTCATTATAGTATTCGGTGCTTATGAAGTTTTATTGATAATTTTCCTTTTTGTTGAACCAAGCTTGGTTGGAACAATTGGAGCGAATTATATCGTATCTCGATCAGTTATAACTCTATTGTTTGCGATTATAGCAGCCCTTATTGCATTGATCACTGGTTCTATCCTAAGTTATGATGCTTTGCGCTCCACAGAACCCAAGATTCAGTGGAAAGGACGGTTTCTATTAATCGCGTTTATATTTTTTACTATTGGAGCGATCTTGGATTCATTCAGCTGGACTTCTCTTTTTTTGGTGATTTTTATTAAAATACTCTTGATAATTAGCGTGATAAGTTATTATTTTGGATTTTTCCTTCCTAAAAAGTTAGCTAATCTTTTAATAAAAGATGTTTAGAAAATTAAAAATAATCATACTTCTCTTCCTTTTTTTTAGTGGTCTTTTAAGAATAGATTTCTACTCTCATCGGGACTATCTTCTTGAAAATATATAAAAAAATGGATGAATAAAAAAAATAGATATTAAAAAGATTACTTCTAATTGGAAAATTCACTTACATTTTAATTCTGATCCTGTCCTCATCGTATCCATGGTCTATTAGGAATTTCTTCATGCGAAATTTATGTTCTCCTTGTAATTCTAACACATTTTTTCCGCGTAGAGTCCCTCCTGCACCCACTTTTTTCTTGGCTTTTGTGAGCATATTATCTAAATCAGCGTCGGTGTTTCCTTTAAATGAGATGAGAGTGACCACTTTTCCCCATTTTCTTCGATCATTGGAAATTACGATTTCTTGCTCGTCAGCCGATAAATCTGAACAAACACAGAGCTCTTTCGGCAACGAACAAACAGGACAGATATCTCTATCTTCGCTAATTTTAAATTTTCACAACTTTTTTGTTAATTGTATATTATCGATAAAAATTGCATTAACACTATATTATAACATTAACATTTTTTATAAATCTTTATTATATTTTTCTAAAATAGAACCCAATTTAGGTTCATTTTACATTTTTATGTAGTCTAGCTTTTTTCTAACACCATTTTAACTTTAGTTAAATTACTCCATAAAAAGATTTAAACAATTATTTAAATTCAAGAAAAGAAGTAATTTAAAATGGTCTGAATCCCGAGTAAGAATTTTTTTTAAAGAACATTGAGAGATTAAATATAAAGCAGAAAAATATTTATGTTTTTAAAATGCATTCTAAATTAGATTATAATGTTAGAGGGAAAAAATTTAGGTCATCCAGAAGAATTTTGGAAATACTTCCAAGCTATTTCGCAGATACCTCGATGTTCTGGAAAAGAAGAACAAATCCGCGAATATATTAAAAATGAAGCAAATCGATTTGGATTCGAGAATGAAATTGATACAGCGGGTAATCTTATAATAAATATTCCTTCAAGTGATCCAGACGCACATCTACTGATACTTCAGAGTCATATGGATATGGTATGTGAAAAGAATGAAAATGTCGATCATGATTTTTCTCAAGATCCATTAAAGCTTAAAACTGTGGAAATTGACAGTGAAGCTTGGGTTACCGCCGAAGGGACTTCATTGGGTGCTGACAACGGGGTAGGTTTAGCACTTTCATTAGCTCTTATGGAAAAAATATATGAGGAAGAATTAGAATTTGATAAGATTAACCTCAGAATAATATTTACGGTGAATGAAGAAGCGGGACTCACCGGGGCACTCCATATTGATAAAGAACTTATTGATGGAGATTATTTAATTAATTTAGATTGTATGGAAGCAGAGAGCATTATAGTTGGGAGTACGGATTGTCGATATTCTGTTTTTAATATAAAGATTAAACGAGATAATAATACTCCAATTGATGATGATTTCACACCAGTGGCTGTTTCTGTTAAAGGTTTATTGGGAGGGCATTCTGGTATTGATATAGATAAGGGGAGAGCAAATGCGATAAAGCTGGTTGTAGAGATCTTAAAAAAGATCGATAAAGATATTGGGTTGTATCTTCTATCCGTGGAAGGAGGGGAAAGCTTCAACGCGATTCCACGAGAGGCTTCAGCAAGTTTTTATATAAAAGAAATGGATTTAAACCAGCTAAAAACGCTTTTAACTCAAACAGAGAAGCGTTTTAAAAAAAGGTATGAAGGATTTGAAGAGGATATTCAAATCACTTATGAAGAGCTTCAGAAAAATACCCCTAAATATGATGTTTTGCAAAAAGAAATCCAAACAAAAATCCTAAACATACTTTATCTATTACCGTTCGGACCAATTTATTGGCACCCTCAGCTTGAAAATCTCGTACATACCTCTACTAATTTAGGAACACTTGAAACGAGAAAGAACAAAATTCAGATTGAAATGTATCATAGAAGTTTTGATCAGCAAAATATTTTAGAGATTTCTATGGGTATTGACTCATTATTGGAATTATCAAATTTGAGATACAAAATCAACGAAGCAGGAGAATTCGGCGTATGGAATCCAGAGCTAGATACTGAATTCCTAACATTTTCTCAATTAATTTATAAAACTCTATATGGCAAGGAACCTGAGATAAGATCTGTTCATGCGGTCTTGGAATGCGGTATTTTTAAAAATAAGTGTCCTGAGCTAGAAATAATTACGATAGGACCCACGATTGAAGCATGCCATTCTCCCGATGAAAAATTGAAGGTAAATAGTGTCGAAAAATCTTGGAATTTTTTGAAAACACTTCTAAAAGAAATTAGATGAGAATTCCTCCTCTTTTCTATTATTTTTTCC
>SHMW01000102.1 GCA_008080735.1 Promethearchaeota archaeon | reverse complement strand
GATAAAAAAATATTTGGTATAATTTTGGTGTCTATATCAGGCCCAATTAAAGCGAAGGTTATCACGATGGCAATTATATATTTTTTTTCCATTGTTAATTCACAAATTATTAATGAATTTTTTATAAATTGTAATTCGATGGAGTCACATTATGACAGTTTCATATTTAAATTGATAAGGACTAAAATTTAACAGCAAATTTACCAATATAATATTAAAATTGAATTGTTATGCTTTTTACGCGGATAAAAATTAAATTTTTATAAGGACAAACGATATTTAGCTCTCGCCTTAGCTCTTAAATCTCATATATGGTCCAATGATAAACACCTTAAAAGCACCCAGAAAAAGATAAAAATATATTCGACAATTGATTTGATTGAATTTCTCCCTTCCTTGAAAAAATAGAGTCTTCTACCATAAAATAAGATTTTCACCAAGCAATTAAATGAGTTTCTAAATTCTAAACTATTCCTCCCAAATGTCGTATTAATTAAAAATAGCACAGGTTTTACATTATTATTAAGAAATCAATTCTTTCTCGAAAAAACTTCACCATTAGAAGGTCTATGAAAGGAAAAGTTTATCATTAAAGATTCATTAAACTATTTAGTTCTTTACGAAGAACACTAGTAATATAAAAAAAATTTACATTTTTTAACAAAAAGGTTTTAAATTTGACAAAAGGAACAGTAAAATGGTTCGACAGCCGAAAAGGCTATGGATTTATTAATTCCGAAGATGATGAGGATGTTTTCGTTCATTACTCCGCTATTGAGGGGGACGACGCCGATTATAAATCGTTAAACGAAGATGATAAGGTTGAGTTTAAAAAAGTAGAAGGCAAAAAAGGACCTCAAGCAGAGAACGTTTCTGTAACAGAAAAAGCACCTCGGAAAGAAAGAAGTGGATTTCGCTTTTAAATAGAGTTTTTCGATTAAATAATGTTCTGTTCTTTATAGCATTATATTATCGCGTAATAAGATTCATATAAAATAAAAGCTTTACAAAGTACCAAATCAATAAGCAGTAAGTAATAATTAGCAACACTATATATAACTTAAGAATCTCTTGGTTATTCTAATTTACAGTTGTTGCCGAGACTTATCTTTTTTTTAATTTCACTTTTCTATATTAAACTAATAGATAAATATTAGATAATTATTGAAATTCTAGGAAGGGATTAGAAACTAAAAATAAATATTTAGAGGATTTGTTAATTTAACCAGAAATCCTTTTAGAAATTTTTTAAACTTTTTAAGAAGCAAGATAAGGCTTATGTATTTTATATCAGTACAAAAGAGATTATTAAAGATTGTAGAAAAATTGTTTTAATCTTGCAAACTAGTTATTTATTGTCCATGAATTTTTAGATCTTCGAATAGTATCATTTTCTAACAATTTTTTAACTCGTTTTTTATATTTTTTTCCCATACCCTTATCATATAATAAAATTCCGTTATATAGTGCCTCTAAAGTAATTGGATGGAATTCCTTGACCATTTCATCAAATTTATCTATATTATATACAAAAAAGTCAATCCCATCCGATGAAATATCATACATTTTTCTTAATTTTTCAAAGTAATCCCCTTCTATAGAATCACTCACAATTAACAAATCGATATCACTTCTATAATTGAAATACCCTTTAGCGCTTGATCCAAAAAGAATTATGAATTCAGCTTGATATTTTGAATAAAATTTTTTCAAAAATTCTATTAATTTGTCCCTTTTGAGATGATTTTTCAAGAGTTCTGTTATTTTATTTAATTTTTTCTTGTACATATTCCAATATATCCTTTGCTAAATTTATTGCATCTATAGCTTGCTGCTCAGAAAATTTTTCAGAAGGATGCCCACTTGTAAACGCATCGGGATATCTTGTGTATATAATACAAATTTAGAGTTTTGCTATTATCTAAGATTTTTTCCGGAATTTTTATCTTTTTTTCTAACTCTTCTATTAGATCCACCAAATCATGGCCCCATAAAAAAATATTTATGTTTTCCCCCAATGCTTGTAATGCCTTTTCCGCAGTTTGTTGCGCTAAAAAGCAAGACCAAGAAAAATCATTTGTATCTAAAAGATGATTTGCAGCTTTTAAATCTGATTTTCCTTGCTCTAACCAATCTTTAGTTCGATCCATGTTGACTCTTTAATTACTTAAATTTCACACCTACTATAAATAAAATCTTTTAGATTTAAATTCTTAGATATAAAAATATCTTTTACTTTTACATTATTTTAATTAGATTTAAAATCTATTTTCACCATTATTTTCATCATTAAATTTTCCCAAGTGCCAGATGATAAATATATTTAATTAGATTAAGAAAACTAGTTTTTCTTTTGATATCTTTTAGTCCAAAACCTTCGCAAGGCAGTCCTCTTATGGCTATCATTTTTCCATAAGACTCATCCTATTGGATTGAATTATTTTTTAGATTAGCATTATTTCAAAATATAAAGAAATTAGGAAGGTTATACATGCTCACCCTGAGGGTTCTCCATTGTCAAGTTGATTTAAAACAATAAATATAGCAATGGAAATAACAGATGCGATTGCAGCAAGGATTAAAAGTATCAAGACTATCTTTTTATTCCCAATCTTTAACCTATTTTTTGAAATTGAAACCACTCTTCAAGTATTTTTTTTCTAAATATTTTTTATTGCTTAATATTACCGATTAAAATATTAATTTAACTATAGGTTTACTTTCTTACGGCTCTTAGTAAAAAATTATAAATCTAAGCATTATTAGAAATCCTTTAAATATAAAATATAAGAGCATTTTATGATTATATATATCAGTTTAAGTTAATACTGATATTAAGTATTGAAATTTTAAGAGTGTTTTTTATATTAATATATGTAAAAAATTTGTTTGAGAGTTTCTATGCATCTTTCAGATAATGATAAAAAAAGTTTGTGGAAAATAATTAAGAAACTAAAACAAGATAAAGATATTCTAGCTGCCATTTTATATGGGAGCGCTCTTAAATCTGACACTTATAATGATATCGATCTTGGCATAGTTAGAATGCCTACCTCAAATCTCAAATCTTTAAAATATCTTTTACAATTCCCAGAAAAGTTTGATCTGCATTTCCTAACCGATATGCCCATCATTATCGCGAAAGAGGCGATCAAAGGGGAAATTCTATTTTACAAGGACTACTCTCAAATTTTTGATATTTTCATCGAGATCATAAAGGAATGGGAATCATTCCGCCCATATTATGAATTATATTTGGAGTCGGTCAAAAGTGGCTTATGAACGGATTCTTCAAAGAATTGCTTTTATTGAAAATCAATTGAATTTATTAGAAGAATGGTCGCCGGGAAACAAAGAAGAATTCCTTGGAGATTTAAAACTTCAGGCCGCTATCGAGCGAAAAATACAAAATATTATCGAAGCGGTAATTCAAATTTGTACTCAACTGGTAAAATTTTTTAATTTAGGCCCTCCCACATCCGAAGATTCAATTCTTGAACTATTAAAACCAAAACTCAAAAACTATGATCTGATCATGGAATTTAAGAAGTTGAGAAATTTTTTGGTGCACCAGTATATTAAAATCGATTCTGAAAAGATCTTTAGCTATTTAAAACATTTTCAAGAAGACACATTAAAAATAATTCAAGAATTTAAGGAAATTATTAAATAACATAAAATAATTAATTCTTTAACAACTTTATATCAGCAATTCTCAGTAAATTAAGAATTTAGGAGTTTTACCAATTAAGTGGTTTACAATTTTCCAAGGGTAATTGAATTCTTTGATTCCTTCGTTGAGATTCATATGAGGCTAACACAATTTCCAAGGCAGATCTTCCATCATATATAGTGGGGATCCATTCTTCTGGAAAATCCACATCTTCATTTGATCCTCCTAACACTTGATTAATAAAAATACGTATTTCTCGAGCATACGGTTGTTCCATAGGATCCTTCGAGAGAAAGATATTTTGTTTTATAAGCTTATAGGTTTTCTTATCCTTAATCTGCTTTTCGATTTTCATTGGTTTCTTTTTATATTCCGCCTGAACGCTGAATGTATAATTCCCTTGGGTTCCATGAATCCTTCCCCTCTCATCACCGTACACATCACCTACAATGGCTTCTGAACGCTCGAAGAGCGCAATGACATCGTACTCCTTAAAAGTCAATATAACCAAAGAATGATCCTCATTTACTCTAGTTTCATGAATGCGTCTTATCCGTGCATCCACACTTTCTACAGGACCAAACCACCACCTGAACAGATCAAAATAATGGGGGCCATGATCTAAAAGATCTCCACCACCACACCGTTTATCAGTCAATCTCCATAATCCAATTTCCTGAATCAATTCTTTAGTCGGTTTTTCTTCTAAAAATTGAGCCATAGAATGATACCAAAATACTGATGCTTGAAAAATAGTACCTATCTCTTTTTTGAGAATTCCTTCCTTAATATATTGGTTTCCCAAATCAAATCTCTTCTGGGTGGCGGTTTGGAAAATAACATCATTCTTTTCAACAACTTTAATCATCTCATCTATCTCTTCTAAGCTTAGACCAATTGGTTTTTCGCATAAAATATGCTTTCCATTTTCTGCTGCTCTAATTGCTTGTTCTGCGTGAAGCCAATGAGGAGAGCAAATACTAACTGCATCAATATTAGGATCATCAATAAGTTCGTTCGCATCCTCGTATCCTTTCGGTATGTTAAACTTATTTTGAACTTTCTTAAGATGGGCTTTAAGTGGGTCGGCAACGGCAACCACTTCAGCAAGAGGAGAATTCTGATAAGCTGGTAAATGGCCAATATTCGCTACCATCCCGCAGCCTATTACTCCTACCTTTAATATGTTCTTGGACATATTTCTATCATTAACTTACTATTATTAGGTTTTTATATAATAGTTTTATTAAGAATACCTTTTAACCCTTATATTTTCATCTAAAGCAAAAATTAAATTCTCAAAAAAAATCGATGAATAAAGAAATTCGTAACAATTTTTATTCATTTGATCAAGAATGATCATTATTCTCATAAAATATTTTCAGTTTTAGTTATATTTAAATTCGCAACTATTCTTATATTATAAAATTTGAAAAAAAATGTAAAAAAATAAGAATAATTAAAGTGAGGTGAAAAGTCTTAATGGCCTTTTTTATGGTGACTTTCACATATCCCCCAAATAAATCAAAAGAGGTTGGAAAGGCTTTGAGAAATCCAGATTCAACATAGAGCATTTAATGACAACTAGAGAGGCATTACCATTGATCGGGCTAAAATAACAAAGCACTATATCCCTCTTACAAAAATCATTATTTTCAAATTAAATAGAAAATGATATATATGCAAAATAATTCCATTAGCTTAAGATAGGAAAAAATAAATCCCACCAATTAAATGAATACTTCACTAAATAAGGACGAAGATAAGCGAGAAGAGAAAGATAATTTATATCTACTCAATTATGTAAAACATCTTGAAAAGCGCATAAGAAATCTTGAATCCGAGCGTCATCTTTTGGAAGCTGAAAGGCTTCGATTGGAACAAGAAATTCACGGTATACGAAATGAGATAGACCACTTGAGAGAACCCCCTCTTATAACGGGTAGGGTAATTGATGTGCTGGATCCTCATAAAAATCGCGTAATAATTCAATCTTCAAGTGGACCGAGCTTTATCGTTTCTACTTCTAAAAAAGTGAAAGATTCAATTGAATCAGGAATAGAGGTCGCATTAAATCAGCACACATATTCGATTATGGAAATATTACCAATGAACTATGACCCATTTATTCGGGGAATGGAAGTTATTGACAATATTCCTGACATAAGCTATGCTGATGTAGGAGGGTTGGAGGATCAGATACAAGAAGTACGAGAAATGGTTGAATTGCCCTTAAAGAAACCAGAATTATTTCTTAAAGTCGGAATTGAACCTCCTAAAGGAATTTTGTTCCATGGTCCGCCGGGTACTGGAAAAACATTGCTCGCGAAAGCCGTCGCACATGAGACTGATGTTGCATTTATACGGGTTATCGGATCGGAACTTGTCCAAAAATATATAGGTGAAGGTGCTAGATTTGTAAGGGAAATATTTAATTTAGCCCGTGAAAAAGCACCCGCTATACTATTAATTGATGAATTAGACGCGATAGGTGCAACGCGGTTGACAGATTCTACGTCTGGTGATAGAGAGGTTCAGAGAACACTTATGCAGCTGCTTAGTGAACTTGATGGATTTTCAGAGAGGGGAGATATCAAATTCATAGGAGCGACAAATAGAATCGATATTTTGGATACTGCTCTTCTCCGTTCGGGGCGATTTGATAGAATTATAGAGTTTCCAATGCCAAATGAAATTGCCCGTGAACAGATCTTTCAAATCCACACGCGTAAATTGAATCTTGATAAATCTGTTAATCTAAAACATCTAGTCAACATCACCAAGGACGCTTCTGGAGCGGATATTAAAGCGATCTGTACTGAAGCGGGAATGTTTGCAATTAGGAGAAACTCAGAGATTATAATCCAATCAGATTTCTTACAATCAATTGACAAAACTATAAATAAACGTCAATGCAGAACAACCCCAACAGAGTTATTTGTTTAGAACTTCATAGCATTCCTTCTCTACTCAAATCATACTATCCTTTGTTTTATAGCTTAGTTTTTTGATATCTTACTTCTAAGATCAATCCATTAGAAACAAAAACTATAAATGAATAAATTAATCATTTATTTAATAAGCACTATTGTATAATTTAATAATTTGAAAAAAGTGATATATTTTGGCAAAAAAAGAACAAGATGTAGATGTCGTACCAAGTGAAGAAGATCCCGAGCCAGAAAAAATCGTCTATAAAAAGATAAAAGTTAATTTCTGGCGTACGCGTCTTCATGACGAAGAGCTAGGGCTCCATCAGGAGATGAAATATCAAGCCAAGACGAGGTGGTACAGTAAAAGCTTTGAAATGGAAGGAGATATAGAAGTTGATGGAGAAAAGAAGTTTGTTTTAGCATTCAATAAAGAAGAATGGGAAGAAACTCCAGATGATGAATACAAAAGGTTTGTGTTGCGTATCTTCACTATAATGGAGGAAGAAATTGATGGCAAAGACCTTAGTGGGGGGAATTTCCATGGAGGAGTAGAATTAAGTGTAGCTCATTCATTAGTCCAGAGTTGGGAAGTTAAAAGACCTGCTCCCGTATTCTTTTTGCAATTACCACGGGACTATAACTTATATCGAGTAGTGAAAGGGTGGCGCTTACTAGGTGATCAATGGACATGGCCCTTGTTGCCAGAAAAGAAGGGAGATAAATTCCAAATGGTCCTAGCAAAAAGCAAGCTAATATCTTTTGGTAAAAATTTTGATATTTTCGTAGGAGATGTGAAAGTAGCACGAATAGATTCTCAGCCAATTCAGAACGAATATGAAGTAGAAATCTTCAACGAAGATTACGCAAAGGATACCACCTTCAATAAGCAATTAATCTTATTTGCATGCTCGATTGAATTTATGAAGGATAGTGAAAAAATGATTAAACGCTCATTCAAACAAATGAAAAAGACTGGTACTACAGATTATCGACTCCCGAAAACAGAGGTCGACTTATTCCGAAATCCGAGAATGATGCGAAGATGAATTTTCAAAATTTAATTATTATCTTTATTTTTTAATATTTCTTATTTTCTTACCTTAAATCGAAAATCTAAGAGATAAATATGAAAAAAAAGCAACATATAAAATTTCATGATATTTATTTCTAAAAGATTTGAGAATGTTTTTTATAGATAATGATTACTCCAGTTACCAGCGCGATCAATAGAAAATAAAATCCGAGCGAAATATTACTTGATTGTATCTTAACTGTGAATGAGTCTACATTACTCCAGTTCCCCCAATTTCGTGCAAGATCTTGACAGCATACCCTCCAATAATAAACTCCATCAGGTAAGGCAAGTGAAATATATGTTAAATTATTCATCGTTATATCAACAACAATGGCGCCAGAGAAACCCAAATTGGTACTAATTTTCTTAAATTCATCTCGAGTAGTTATTTAAATCAAGTGTAAACAAATTAGAACCTCTCTGATTAGGTTATCTTTGAGATTTGTATAAATCGTTAAAAATAAAGAGAAAAATAAAGAGATATCTTATTTAGATTATTTTAATCCATGCTTCTTCTTCCATTCCAAGTAGCCTTTCGTTTCTTTTCCTTTGTATGTTGCTCTTTTCCCAGTGTCCTTCTTGTAGACTTTTCGAAGAGTTTTCTCATCGGCATCCTTCAATTGTTCTTCTTTAATTCTTTCGTCGACCTCAATCTCTTCTTCAATTTGCTTAATATTCTTCACCACATAGTACACTCCATGGTTCCAGAAATATAAAACCGCAAAAAATATACCAAGGATTATCAAAATGAATATTCCGAGATCTAAGAGCCATCTCCAAATCTCAAAATGGCCAAACATGAAGATAAAGAAGTCTCCAATTAATCCCAAAAATGGAGGGACTAATCCTACTAATAGGAAAAATATTGTCAACAAACCACCCAAAACCGCAACTCCTATAATCCATCTGAGAGTATCAAAATCTTCATATTTTTTTGCGACTTTTCTGTCCTTAAAAATTACTCTGCATATTTTTAAAGTCCCCCCTCTGAATAGAGTGTAAAAAAGTACAATTATGATAAGATGGCCTGTAATAATTCCAGCCCAAAGAGCTATTTGAAGCCAAATATTCCAGCCAATTATATCAAACCATAATCCTGAGATAATCAATCTTTCTATGATTAATGCCCACATTCCTGATGCGATAAAGATGGAAGCGATAATGGTTGCATACAGGAATACACTTGCGACTCTTTTATCCCACATACTATATTCATCAAGGGGGTCTGGTGCTGTTTCAGGTGCGCTTCGAGCTTTTCTTCCTCTTGGCATTTTATAATCAATCCATATTATTTTTTTTTATATGATAAATGCTAACAATTAAATCTCATTATATCTATTTCACCATCAAAGTTATTAAGTCTATTGGTTTGCAGAGATCATTTATTTTTGAATTCGGTCTTTAATACGTGTACCGCAGTTTGGGCATTTAGCGGTTCTTTTACTCAACTCCGTACCGCAGTATGGACAAAAGATCTTATCTTCATCTTTCTTTTCTTTTTTAGACTCTTCAGAGGTTTGTAGGGTCTCTTTTCGCTCAATTTTTTTTCCCGCTTTTTTTAGAACTTTCTCGCGAGGTGTTTTTGGTTCTACTTCTTCCTCTTTCGGTCTTTCGAATGGTTGACTTGATTGAGTTAACTTACCATAACATGTTGGACAATGATTCCGTTTCTTATAATAGAAATAATATAATAAGAAGGGGATTAATCCAATTCCAACGGTTCCAATAATAACAATAGCCCATGCGACTTTTTCCAGAGAATCCATTGGTTTCCGGATCCGATCTTCGGGTTCGATCTCTTTTTTACAGACGGGACAATAATAGAATTTTACCACTTCATTCTCCTCTATATTAATGATGATGATATATTGTTTTTTATTATAGATATTTTTAACTAAAAAATTTTTTTATCGTTTCGATATTACCCTATTATAGAGTATATATAACTAAATGGATAATTTGGGCTAATTTTGAAAAATTTATCACCGCAAGCTAAAACATTTTATATTGAGACTTATGGTTGTGCCGCAAATAAAGCGGATTCATATATTATAACCGACCTTTTACAGAAAGTAGGATATCAAAAGGTAGAGTTTAAGTTGGCACAAATAATAATTATTAATACATGCGGTGTGAAAGAACAAACAGAAAATAAAATTAGAGCACGACTCAAGGTACTAAATAAATTCACACAAAAAAATCCTTCCAAAAAGATAATAATCGCAGGGTGTTTGCCTCATATTTCTTCCAGTTATCTTCAAAAAATAAAAAAGATTATTCCTAATTTCTCTGCGATTATAGGGTTGAATTCAATATTTCAAATTCCTTCTATTGTAGAAAAAATTAACACAGGTCAACATAATCTTGTTGTAATTTCAGATCAAAAATATGATAAAGCAAAGTATGCAGTGAATTATCCGAAAGGGAAACGAACGGGGATAATTCCGATCTCAGAAGGTTGCCTCGGGGCATGTACATATTGCTGTGTGAAAAACGCACGCGGACGGCTTAATTGTTATCCACCAACTAGTATCATAAAATCTGTCCAGCATCAATTGAAACAAGGAATTAAGCAGATTTATTTAACATCCCAAGATTGCAGCACTTATAGATATAATGGAGCAAACTTAAATGAGATAATGGAAATGATAAATGGCCTTGACTATGAATTCTTTTTGAGGCTCGGTATGATAAATCCACAATTTCTCATCAATAATCTAAACCATATTATCGAAATTCTTGAATTTGGAAAGATTTACCAATTTTTACATATTCCAATACAATCTGCTAGTGATCTGGTACTACAAAGGATGAAGCGACCTTACACACTTTCAGATATTATAGGGAAAATAGCCATTCTTAGAGAGACTCTTCCATATCTTACTATCTCGACTGATATAATATGCGGATTTCCCGGGGAATCGGAATATGACTTCTATAAGACAATAAATTTTATTAAATGGCTTCAACCAGAAATTTTAAATATTTCCCAGTTCACACCCAGACCGGGTACAGAGGCAAAAAAAATGACTCAATTAAAGAGTCAGATCATAAAAGAAAGATCTACCCGCTTATCAAATTTATTTAGACATAGTTTGGAGTACATTAACGAAAAATGGTTGGGATGGCGTGGGAAAGTTTTGGTATTACATGAAGGATCAACACAGAAGCAAGTATTTGGAAGGAATTTTGCTTATAAAAATGTCTTTATTGAGGATTATTCGGGAAATTACGGAGAATTTGTCAATGTAGAAATTACTAAGGTTTCTGGGTTTAATTTATTCGCAAAAAAGATAGAAAAATAGAAAATTTGTTGGTTATAACCCGCGCAGGGTAGTCGTGTCCAATCTCTATTTTTTATTGGACCTTCATCCCAAACCAACATTTAGTTTACGTGAGTAAACCTCTTTGCCCTCTTCATCAACAACTGTGATGTGAGCTGCGCACGATAGTCAGCAATCATAACAGCGAACTATCATTTCCAAGAGATTTACTACTCCTTCGTCAATATCTTCGCTCATTTTTACTATGTAAGGTTATTATTCCTATTGGAAATAGATTTTAATTGTTAATAATATTGATTGTTATATTTTATTTGAGATTGTATTTCTCTAAAAGTGCGTTTGCTCGTGCTCGGTGATATCTCATTCCGATATCGTCTGGACTAATTCCGAATGAAAGTGCCAAGAGTTCTGTCACGTATAGGATAGGGATGTTATAATCCTCATCGAATAATTTCTTAAGATTTCTCTGATTGGTGTCCATCTGTTGGAAGCACGCAGGACAGTTGATGACGAAGCATTCAGCTCCTGCCCTTAAGGCGCTGTCAAATTTATTTTTAAGTACTTGCATCGATGGTTCTTCCTCGGCATTACCCACTCCCGCCCCGCAGCAAAGCATCTCTTCCTCATAATCTACAGGTGTCGCACCTGTTAATTTGACGATTTCTCTTAGTCTTGTTGGCTCCATTGGATCATCGGTTTGAAGGATTTCTGAAGGTCTGTTATAATGGCACCCAGTATGGCATGCAACTTTGAGTCCAGAAAAGTCGTGAACGATATTTTCCTTAATTTTCTCTGGTTTAACTTCAGAAAGAAGTTCTACAAAATGTTTTACATTAATCGTCCCTTTAAATTCTTTATCAACAGATTTCAATATTTCATTAACTTTTGCTTTTTCATGTTCATTATGTTTTAATTCATGATTTACTACTTTTAGGGTCTGGAAACATCCATTACATAATGATACGATATCTTTTCCCTCATCCTCAGCAAGAGTGAGATTTCGAGCACCCATGGCCAGCCAGCTTGAATGGTCGACTTGTTTCATACCAGTAGGATCTGGGCAACATGCGAACGCAGCTTCAGAAGTATTGATTCCTAATTTATCGAATACTTTCCTTGCAGAAGCTTCGATGAACGGAATCCTATTTCCAATTACGCAACCTTCGAATAACTTGTATTCATCTACTTTTGCCATTTTTATTCCTCTTTATTTTTATCTAAAATTACATTTAATTTGGATTTATTTAGTATTGTTTGAATCTCCTGAACATCAGGAGCTTCAATCTTAGGGAGCCCTAAATCGTCTCGTCTTCTCTCAATAGCAGATTGCATAGGAATTGCCTTCCCGTTCTCGTAAATTGTCGATGCTTGTTGAGTATAATATTCAGGGCCTTCACCTCTCTTAATGCTCATATTTTTTAATATAGCAAAAATCTCAGTCAATTCTATATTTTGCGGACATACCTCATCACACGTATCGCATATTGTACAGCCCCACAATGCAAATGGGTCTTCTGCTTCTAAAACACTCGGCTTAATACCAAGAAACGAACTTAAGATAATACTTCTTGGATCATATCTCTCTGGAGCAACTTTGGAAATAGGGCAATTATCAGTGCAACGATTACATTGATAACAGTATTTCAGTGTATCATGGATATGAGCATCCATTACTTTTTTTCTTAATTCATAATCAACACTTACCATAATTCTCACTTCTTTTATATTTGAAATTAATTAAAAAATATATTTTATTTATTCTATCCATGGATCTGGTAAACTCAGTCCCTCTAAAGCCTTATCCTCGAATACTTGCTTGGCGGTGTGCATTAACGA
>SHMW01000101.1 GCA_008080735.1 Promethearchaeota archaeon | reverse complement strand
AAATAAAAAACATTACTTCAATTTAAAATTAAAAAATCCATAGAATGACAAATATGTAAGTTTCAGAATCATATAAAGCGACATATCTCCCAATCCTTTTTATACAGTCATGTCAATAATATGATTGATAAAAATGTCAATATAATTGAAGAATCATTTACAAAAAAGTCATATGGGCTGAGTTTTTTAAAAAATAATTAATGTATTTAAACTTTTTTAATTCTGCGTCTTTATAAATAAGCCTTTGTATTAATTAAATGATATTTATGTCAGATACAAAAGCATTAGGCAAATCAATCAATTCCATTATAGAAGCATTTACTAGCGATAAGTTAGCCGAAGATCTTATCGAAGAATCTTTCGGATCTGAAATTCAACCAAATGAATATTATCCGGTGGATGCGTTCTTAGGCGCATTGGAGAAAATAGAAAAAGAGTATGGAGAACTTGTTCTAAAATCTGTTGGGAAAAATGTGATGAAGCATGCAGCTTGGCCTTCGAATATAAACGACCTTGAATCGGTATTAAAGTCGATTGATCAAGCATACCAAATGAATCATCAACCGAGTGATCCATCAGTTATCGGATCTTATAAGTTTGAAAAGATTGATGATGATAGTTATACTATTACTGCGGATAATCCTTATCCATGCCAATTCGATCTCGGTCTAATTGAAGGAGCAGCAAAAAGCTTTGACAAAGCAGCTCGCATAGATCACAAAGAAGGGCTATGTCGCAAACGTGGAGATAATAAATGTGTCTATGAAATAGAGACCATTAAACTCTAAATTGAGGAAATGCGTCCTTTTTTTTTCTTTTTATTTTATTGAATTTTCGACACATTATTTTTTATAATCCGTGTTATCGATTATTCAATTATAGAGATTCTGAGCAGAAAATTTTAAAAAATATAAAGTAATAGTTTTAAATATAAATCATTCACATTTAAATTTGAGAAAGATGGAAAAGAAAGTAGATGATAAAGAAAGCTTGCTTAGTCTTATCAAGGAAGCGATCGAATTATTGTGCGAAAAATCTATTTCAGAAGTAGTTATCCTCTCCTCATATAAAATTAGTTCTGTTCTTAGTGATAATTACGGAATTGATATCAGAGTAGATAAAATTGGAAGGATTTTAAGTAATCTCGCAAAAAGAAACGAGTTAAAACGACTAAGAACTAATATACCGAAGTTTAAACTGAGGGTATCTATGGTCTCAAGTTTGAGCTGGTCGTAATTCCTCTATACACTAAATGCGAAAGTATAAGACTTTATAATTTAGGGTATTTTCAATTCCACATTTCTTATTTTAGATTCTTAACTAGGAGATTTCACATTCTCATATAACTTTCAGGATAAACCTTTCAAATATTTCTAAGACTCAATATTGCTTTTTCCAATTTTTTAATACTCTCTTCTATTATAGAATACTTTTGGTCGATTAATTCGTTCCTTTGTTTTAAATCTTCAAGATTTTGGGTTTGTTGCTCAATCAAATCCTTAATTAAAGGGTTTAAATCCTCAATTAGCTTTGAAGAGAGTTCTTGGATGGATTTATTTAGTTTCTGGGTGATGTCTTTAACTTTTTGTTGATTTTCCAAGTTAGTAGAATTGATCGATATTAGCTCTTTCAATTTAGTTCCCATTTGTTCCAATTTTCCCTTTATTTCTCTCTGCTGCGTTTGCAGATCATCTTCTATTATTTGCTGGAGATGGAGAGAAACATCATCCGATTTTTCTCTTATTAATTCCTCTAAAGTCAAAACTTGGTTTACCCGTGTTTCGGTTGAATTTTTAACACTGTTCTTGAAAGTTCTCGATATTTCTTCAATTTGAGTTTCAAACCATTTACCAAGTCTTTGCATGCCTAATGTGATATTATCTCTCATCTGCTTAGTGCTATTCTCCAATTTTTTGGAACCCCTTAAGACCTCTTGTACAAATCCATTCATAGATGTGTTTATTTCAGTTTTAAAGACAGTATCGATCATCTCTCCGAATTCTTCGAGACTATTTTGGAAGTGCGGACCGAAGTTTATTTCACTTTCCTGAATACCCTCCATTTCTGAGGGGATCTCCTGAAGCATTTCTGCTTTCGGTTCGACTATTTCCTCAATCTCTTTAATCAATATAGGATCACTTTTGTGATAATCTTCTACAAATTTTTGTACCCAATTAAAAAAATCCAAACTATTTGGAGATTCCACCTTATAGGCTAATTCCTTAATTTCGCTTGCCTCTCCCATTTCAAAATCTTTCAGAGTATAGATCTTGACTCCAAAATCATCCTCTTTTCTGATCAATTTATGATCTAATAGAATGCAAAACGCATTAGGTCTTCGTTCAGTTTGAATTTGAAGATGATTTTGAATGTCTATCTCTTTCCATTCAACTCCTTCTGAAGGATGAGAAATGTACCAACCGATTAATTGTAGATTTTCATCTTGATATTTTTCTTCGATTTGATTAACTAATTTTGATTTTTTTGAGAAATAATTTTTCCTAAGGCTGGGTCCATGTGAGACAGGTATGGCATTTTTAACGACATAATGATCTTGTTCAAGGGATCCTAAACAGAATCCCATAGTATCTACACTTTCATCTAAAGCTTCATGCCCAAATCGAAATATATGCGCAATAATATTTCTGAAAGCTTCCTTTTTTATGTCTACTACGATTTTACTTTGTCTACTATCTTTATTGTTATTTGGCATTTTTCTCCACCTTTTTTTCTAATTTTTTGAGTTTTTCTCGCAGTTTCTCATTTTCCTTTTTTTCTTTTTTCATTTCTTCTGAAAGATTTTTATTGTCATTCTCTAAGGATTCGATTTTTTTGTCTTTTTCGTTAATTTGTGATGTTGCTTTATCAATCTTGTTTTGCAGAACCTTTTTATCTGTGTTGAGATTATTGATTTTTTGTTCTAAGGGCTCAACTGAACTCTCAAGGATTGAAAGGGAATCCGCCAATTTGGATTCCACCTTTTCCGCGCGTTCCTCTGAATTGTTAATAATCTTATTCAAATTTTCGTAATTTTTATTAAAGTCGTCATTTGCTGTTGTTAAATAATTTCCAATCTCCTTTTTAAGAATTGCCTGAATCTTTTCTGGTTGAACTTCTATCTTTTTGAGGAGTTCTTCTTGTTGAGTAAAGAATTCTTTTGATTTTGAGATATTTTCCCTTAAATGTTCTAAATTTGTCAGATTGCTCTGATATGTTTTACTGAAATCATTTCTCATTTCTTTAATCATTATGTTGATTTTATTACTAATATCATCCGTTAGAGTTTGTTCCAACTGACTTACCTCTTCTTCTATGGTTTCTAATTTTACATCTATGCTGTCAAATCTATCATCAATGTAATAGTCCATTTCATTAAATAAGTTTTTGAGCTTTGTAGAATAAGTATTTTGTACTTCGTTTAGTTGATCGTTAATTGTTGTTTTCACATCAACTAGATTTCTTTTTATCAATAAATTTTGACTGCTAATATTTTTTAGAATATTCTGACTCCATTTATTATATTGTCGAATCACAGGTTCAATCAAGGATTCTATTATGTTGAAAAATCCCATCTTTATCATATTTACGATTTTCTCAGTACTGATTTGAGGCATTTCGACCATCAAATCTCCGTCAGATGGGAATAAAATTTCTCCAAACAAGTTGGGTTTTTCATTTAATTCGAGAATTGGAGGTTCCTTCGTATGGACACTTGAGATTAAGCTAATAATTTTTTCATAGAATTTTAAGCTATCTGGCGGTTCTACAATCGTTTCTACTTCATGATAACCAGATGCTTCCCCTTTTGAAGGGTCATCTAACCGAAAAGTGCGAAAGCCAAGATCTCCGGGTCTATCCAAGTAAGTGTGATCAAAAACGATTCCGATAGCACTTGGATTTGGTGTCTGCCATCCTAATTGGTTCATAATATCTGTACTTGAAAAGAAAATATCTAATCCCGGATGAGAGTGAAACCATCCCACACTAAATAAATTCTCTTTCGCGAATTTTTCATCAATCATAGAAAACGTTGCATAATCCTCTGGAGCAAATCTAACTTCGATTGATCCTCCATGTGACACGGGTACCGCATCTTCTATTATCACATCTTTAATCGTACCTTCACCTTCCAATCGCCCTATTAAAATTCCCATAACTTCTTTATATCCTTGCCCTCGGATTGTTTTTGCTCCAAACCTTAACACATGGACAAGCATTTTATAATAGGCTTCAGGCTTTATGATCACTTTTGAATTGTCAGATAAATTTGACTTCCTTGATCTCACTTTTCTCACATTTAAAAATGGTTAACAGTAGATTATTATTGTATATATTCAATAAAACAATTTATAGTTTTAATTATATTTTTCTATACTCTTTGAAAATCTTATGATAATTTGGAAATTTTTTATACCCTATATCTTAACAGAAAATTTCCGCAATTCCTCCCGTAAATCAGTATCGGGTTGATAATGAATTACCTTCATCCCAAGTTGTCTTGCAGGTTTTAAGATTACTTTATGGTCGTCTATGAAAAGACTTTCCTCGGGATTAAGATTGTATTGTTGCAATAATATACGATATATTGTTTTTTCTGGTTTAATAGTTCCTACTTGATAGGAAATCACACCTCCATCAAATAGAGATAAAAATTCATATATAGATTGCACATAAGAAAATGCCTCTTCGATAAAACTTGATAGAATGTATAGCCCATATCCATTAATCTTTAAATCTCTGAGAATATCTACATTTTTCTGAATGGGTGTAAGCATTTCCATCCATTTATTCTCCTTAAAAAAAAGATTTAATAATTCCCCTTTTTCAGGGTACCGCTTAAGAAAAATCTCATATGCTTCTTTAACAGTCAACTTTCCTCGATCTAGATCAAACCAAATTTTGCTTTTCGGGACTTTCTTTACAAAATCATTTATTTCGAAGATATTATCTGTAAATTGCATCAAGAATTCTGCTGGTTTAAAGTTAATCAGAACATTTCCAAGGTCAAATATAATTGTTTTAATCATAAACAATCCTCATTATTAAGGTTTTTCTCAAAATTTTCATGATTAGATTTCATTTGAAAGATTGATGTATAAAAATGTTGCTTTAAATTGACGCATTTTAGTCGATTAATTAAAAAAAGTAATATAAAAATTAATTAGACGCACCAAATCATTCAGTCATGTGGTAGTTTCTTACCACAGTAAGGGCAATAAATAAAAGTCAAATCTTTTCCACAGAAGGGGCAAAAAGTCTTTTCTGCTTCGCTCATCTCCTCACCACCAGCACTTGGAATCTTCGGAAGCTCACGTTTATGTTGGCTGCTAGTTGCTTCACCCTCCTTTTTAGTTTTTACTCTCTCTTGAAACGCTTGACGTTTTTCAGACTCGCTCATAGAACTCGGAGCTTCTTCTTTTACCCATCCACTTGTTTTTGGTCGCTTTATTTCAGTTTCTGGAACCCTCTCCAATTCCACGTCTTTAGTTTCGGAAAGTGGTGCTTTAACTTTTTGTTTCTCCTTATTAGTCCGTGCTTGCTTCATTAACGCTTGAGTTGTTTTCATAACTTGATGTGGATTGATATTTGGAATCGCAACGGTTCTAAGAACCCAACCCACGATTAGATTTTGATTAGGATAACCTCCCCCGACATCCTCATCCTTAAATACGTAAGAATCGATAATATTATTTCCCTTAAGAATCCGAGATGCCCATTTATCGTTAATTAATCCAAGCTGGAGCCGGTATGAAGTCCCAGGTATACCTAGCTGGCTGGATAATGGTTCAAATCCTTTTTCAGTCATTTTTCTGTGTATCCTCTTTAGATAAACTTGAACTATACTTTATTATGTATTAATTGAATTAACTTAATAATAGTAATTTATGATTTTAAATCTATTATATTTTTAGATGTATTATGTAATTTCTATTTGGAATAATAATTCAACTTCTAAACTATTTCTTTTCAATTAGGAATAATTTTGAATAATCTTGTTTCCCTTAAGGGATGAGTTTTCTCGCATTTTCAATGATAAAAAGTTAAATACGAATATTTGTATTATTAAGAAAAGATACTAAAATACTTTTTTGATCAAAAATGACAGTAATAATACCGAAAGAAGTTTACAAAACCATTGTTGCTGCGAGCGTACGTTTTGCGAACACGCGGATGCCCGAAGATGACTGGTTGGAAGTCTACGGAATATTCATTGGAAATATTGAAGGTGAGGACGTAATTATTTCTGAGGCTTATCCGATTACGCATCAAGAGAAAAACCCTGAAGATATCATTGATAAGGTATATTGGAATACCGAAGATTATGAGTCTTTTAGTATTATTGACGATAGAGCATTCTCTCAAGGCGATTTTACGCTTGGATGGTGGCATAGTCATCCTGGCTTTAAAGTAATGATGTCCCAGTTAGATGTAAAAACAACCCTTTCTTACCAGCAAAACAATCCGAAAGCCGTTTCCTTAGTTTTTAATCCGGTGCGCCTCATCCGACAAGTCGAACTTCCTGAAAAGAAAGGTGATCCAGTGAAACAACTCAAAAATGATCCTGGATTTAAAATCTTCCGTTTGGATGATGTAAATAGAGGGATTGAAGCATCCTATCATGAAATCGATTATCAAATTGAAGGGTATGAAAGCAGAGAGCAGATGGTTAAACAAATTCAAAAATTTATCATCGATATAACTAACTTTTTTCCTCGTAGGGATATCTATGAACGGTATGAGAAATATATCTCTGATAAAATCAATGAATTGAATTCTAAATTATTAGGTACAGAGGAGTATCTAAAAACATTGGTTAGGAAAGGAGAGCAACACCGAACTCAAGAAGTCTTAGAAGAACAAGTAAAAGATATTCGAAAGTTTGTGGCAAAAACATTCATAAATATTGAAAATATCAAAGATTTTATGAATTATCTCGAGTTTAAAGAGAGAGAACGAGTAATTCCGAAAGTAAATGAAATCTTATCTAAATGGGATGAAAAAGTGGCGACATTAAACTCCAAATTTGAAGAATTAGCCAATAAATTTTAGCTCTTAGTATAAATCAGATAAATTATAATTCCTTATCTCTTCAAATTGCGAACTATCTCGTCGTAAGTTATTGGATTCAATAATTAAATTTCTTCCGCCATTCATTTTTTAGTGCCATTTTCTCCGATGTCTTCTCTCGGTCAAACAACTCATATACAAAAGGCATTGCGTGCTTAAATACGAATTCATCGGCAAACTTAAATGGATGATTCTTAATTAAACTCACTTGGTAAAAACAATTTGAAAGACATCTATTATTACATCTCTTCAACATATTTTTAAATCTCGAGCCTAATTGATGGTAATAGGATAAATCCAAATCAATAATCGTTAGATCTTCATCAACTAATTGATTCAAATAGGAACAATATCGAATTCTACCATCGCAATCAATCTCAAGAAAATTTTTCCCTGCTTTACATTTCCAGAGTTTTTTTGGTTTTTGAGGTGGACGTTTTAATAGTTCTCTCATAAAAGGAACCCATTTTTTGTAATATGAGTCATCCATCGCAAGGAATGCTCCCTTATTTTTAAGATTAATAATTCGGTTAACAAAACCATCAAGATTGATTAGATCTTCAGAGGAAATAAAAGCAAAAGGATCATCGAGAATATTTTTTTCATCTTGTAGGTCTGGAATATATAATCCCGTTGTAATAGATATGGGTTCTCCGGAGACTAATCGAATCAACTCATATAATTCCTTATAGTTCTGTTTTGTAATTACCATATTAATAGAGAGCCCCACGTCATAAGTTTTAGTGTATTTGATTAAAATTTCAAGGATATTCATTAGGTTTTGACCCGTTTTTTCACTGATAGGAGAGGGGCTCATCCCATCGAGAGATAATTCTATGAAATCAACATCAGATTCACAAAGTTGAAAAATTTTGCGTTCATCCAGTAATGTTCCATTCGTCGTCAAAAAGGAGGTTATATTTAAATCCGTCATATACTGAATGATCTCGGGCAAATCCTTTCTGATGGTGGGTTCTCCTCCCATTAAAGCAATGAAACTACAATGCAACTTTTCTTTAATATGCTTGATTGCTTTTTTAAGCTCTATTGTATTCATTTCAGGATATTTTTCATGAGAAACATAGCAGTATTTACATCTTAGATTACATCTACGAGTCACCCATAAATGTGTCCATAGAGGTACCGTTCTCTTGGGCAAGATGGAATAAAATACCGATTTAAAATATGTTTTCGCGATATTGAGAAGTTTATACCTATTCATGTTATTGGTATGGGGATGAATATATAATGGAACTTTAATACATAAAAAAGAAATAAAATTATGGTTAATAAGTCTATTCTCAATTTATTTAATTCCTTAGCGAATTATCTTGTAAGCTTAACTTACCGACATCCATGAACTTCATAACAAGAGTCACAAAAGTATTCTCCGCAATATTTACAGGCGCGTGCGCATATCTCACAGATCATATTCCCACAATTATTACAGGAAAACACCTCATCTCCTTCTTCATTCTCTCCGCAACTCTGACATAAAACAAATTCATCCACTATCTCTTCACTTCATAAAAATTGTTTGTTATGAATTTGTCTACGGGTTTTCTATTAAAGATAGTTATTTTCTATTTGATATCATTACCAATTTGTTTGATTTTAGAAACTTTTTATTTCTTTTTTCTTTTGAGTATCTAAGATTTTAAAAATATAACAGTTAATTACGCAATTAAAGATGAAAAAATTAAACTTCCCCTTTACAGCGATTTTGGGACAACAAAGGATGAAAATGGCGTTGATTCTTAACGTAATTGATCCCCAAGTGGGCGGTGTTCTCTTGTCTGGTCATCAAGGAACCGGCAAGTCAACCGCTGTTCGGTCATTAGTTGAAGTAATGCCTCAAATTGAAGTGGTAAAAGCATGTCCCTTTTCATGCGATCCAAATTCTGACATGGATGAGTTATGTACTGAATGCCAAAAAAAGAAAAAAGAAGGGGAAATTGAAACGATGAAGCGTGATATGCGCTTAGTCAATCTTCCTTTAGGAGTAACAGAAGATATGGTCACAGGCTCACTTTCGATCGATAAAGTCCTGACTGAAGGTATTTCTGAATTGCATCCTGGATTATTGGCAAAGGCAAATAGGGGTATTCTCTATATTGATGAGATTAACCTTCTACAAGACCATATTGTAGATACGCTATTAGATGCGTCGGCATCTGGCGTGAATATTATTGAACGTGAGGGTATCTCTGTTATGCATCCTTCACGATTTGTATTAGTGGGGAGTATGAATCCAGAGGAAGGAGAATTAAGACCACAAATCGCAGATAGGTTAGGCTTGGAAGTGAAGATCAAAGCTCCACGTGATCCAAGCATACGTGCAGAAATTACTAAAAGAGTAATTGAATTCAACGACAATCCAAAAGAATTCATCAAAAAATATGAAGATGAACAGAAGGAATTACGTAAAAAGCTTCTTCAAGCGAGAAAAATAATTAAAAATGTCAAGATTCCAAACAAAATCTATGAGTTAGTAGCTCAAACAGTTAATGAATTGGATATATTTTCCCAGAGAGCAGATATCACTTTTATAAGATGTGCGCGTGCACATGCTGCCTTTAATAATAGAGACCATTTAATTGAGGAAGATCTTAATATCGCGATGGATTTAGTGTTCGAGCATAGAATAAAATCTCTACATTACGAAATGACTCCCGAAGAGATAAAAAGCAAAATCATGGAAGTTTATGGAAAAATACGTGAGGCCTATGAAGATCCCGATATATATCAACCTAATGATGAGACAGAGGGTCCATTAAAACATTCGGATGAGCCTCAAGAAGAATTCAAACGCCAATCCATTGATCCTGATAAAGTAGATATACCAGAAACAAAAGAGCAGAAATTACCCCCTCCGAAATATGAGGATGAAAAAAAACGTAATCGACATCCTGCTGGAGGCTGGAAGGTTAAAGAAATTCCAGCAGAGGAGGATTTCAATCTCACCGACAATGGATTTGATGTAATTCCATTAATTTACAAAATGGAAAAAAAAATGACATCAATCCTCGATAATATACGTAAGGATCGTAAAATATCTGATTATGGTGGACGTGGGATTGGACGTCGTATCAAAATCGCATCATCTCAAAAAGGACGATATGTATCTTACCGCTCTCCAATTGGACAGCAACCAAAAAGTATAGCATTAGATGCCACCATTAGAACGTATTTGAAAAATGCGGTATACAACGATACCGAGATTGATTTTCCTATCAAATTTGATAAATACGATTTAAAAGACAAAATCTATGAATATCGTGCACCTCTATGCCTGTTTTTTGTGCTTGATAGCTCAGCATCAATGTATTATGTAATAAAACAAATGACCGATGTAATTTTATCTCTTCAACGAGAAGGATATAGAAAGAAAGATAAAATCTCATTAATAGTCTTTCGCGGGAAGGATGCGGTTGTTCTCCAAAAACCGACGGTATCATTTCAGAATGCGATACAAAAATTAAAAGATTTAGAAGGTAAATCTTATACTCCTATGGCTGCGGGCTTAAAGAAATGTCAAGAACTTATTAAAATTGAACGCTTAAAGAACAGAAACATTATCCCTGTTATATTTATATGCTCCGATTGTGGAGCAAATATATCAGTCAAACATCCTAATTTAATTGCTCAAGTGGAAAGTGATTATACCTTAATTGTCGAAGAATTAAAGGAAATTACAAAAAAATTATCACAAGAGAAGGTTCATATGGTAGTTCTTGAACCCAAAAAGAGCTACGCTACGCAGGCACTTGGTGTGCATCCTTATTCAGCAGATAAAATTAAAAAGAATTTTAAAGTCTACGGAAATGCCGAGCTCTATCAATTTGATAAGTATCACCCCGAAAATTTAATTTTAAAGCTTAAAAAAATGATATAACCTGCATTTTTCTTATATTTCCTACTTGAGCATTGACTTATTGATTATCATACATTTTTACTCTATATTTTGTTTTTAGATTTCTATAGGGATTATAAACTATTTTAAGGCAAAATCATTTTTTCATTTAATTATTCATATTTCTTTTAAATGTCAAAGGCGAAGGGATCGGTAATTGTTGTTGGATTTAATGTGCGTCCTTTAGCATATTCACTTCATAAAGCAGGATTAGAAGTCTATGCTGTAGATTTTTTCGGTGATCTTGACTTATATCCGTATGTTAAGGATTCTATAATTGTTACTGATGAATTAGATGACACATATGAAAACCTCAAGGAAAATTTTAAATATTATTTAGCAAAATTTTGTATTGAATTATTGAAAAGACACCCTAATATTGATTTTTTATTGATTGGGAGTGGACTGGATGATGCCTTTGATGAGAGAAGAATGATTCTAGAGTATATACTCCAAAAAGATTCTCGGATTATTAGCCTCAATAATAATTTAGAAACCATTAAGAGAGCAAGAGATATCGAGCAAATATATTCATATCTGAAGTCAAATGGATTTTCGGTCCCTCACACTATCCCTCTTAACAAGACTGAGGTCTATGGCCATCTCCAATTTCCCCTAATCTTAAAGAAGAAATCAAGCTCTGGGGGTGCTAATGTGTATAAAGTAGATAACATTAGCAATTTAAATATGAAAATCCAACAGATTGAAGATTCGGATATTTTGAATGAATGGTTACTACAAGAGTATATTGAAGGAATTCCGGTAAGTTGTACTATCATTTCTAATGGAAGAGATACTGAGATTATATCTATAAACCGCCAAATAATTGGATTAAAACTATTAAATCCCCCCAAACCTTTTATGTATTGTGGAAATGTGGTTCCAGCTTATTTAACTCAAGCGGATAGGAAAAGAATTCTTAAAATTTCAAATAATTTAGCAGACACCTTAAAATTAAGAGGGATAAATGGCTTCGATTTTGTAATCAAGGATCACGTACCTTACCTAATGGAGATTAATCCCAGAATTCCTGGATCTATTAGAGCTTCAGAGGAATCTTTAGGGTTAAATTTATTAAATCTACACATAAAAAGTTTTACTCTTTCAAAATGGGAAAAAGTGAAAAATGTACTAAAAAACTCAGAAATGAATACTTTTACCACAAAATTAATAGTTTTTGCTCCAGATACTATTCCAATTTCAAAAATTAAGATTATTAACAAAATGAAATATGTACATGATAAAAGCCCACCAGTAGAACCCATTCAAAAAAATCACCCTGTCTGTACTATTTTATATAAGGACAAGAATTTTGCTGAATCCTTCTTTAAAGCCCTTAAAATTACCGATGATATCTTTCGATTAGTTGGATAATTAAGATTCGATAATTGATTTAATTTTTGCAATATATCCCCCGAGTTTTGTATCTTTGGCTTCAGGCACTGCTACGCAAAGTATTCGGGTCTCATCCAGTTCGGCAATAATAATAGATCCTGCATTCCCTCCAATAACAGAATATTCTAAGCCGCTTTGTTCTAATAAAATACCTGATAATTTATAGAGAGCAGAAATCATTGCAGAGAGCATAGGTTCAGCCATAGTCGCTTGAACTTTAATCGGGATGCCTTCCTTTGTAATGATAGCAATTACAAGCGCATTTGGAATTGCTCTCTTTACTTTTACAAAAATCTCTTCTTTAATAATATCAGAAGTTTCCACAATTGCCGAAATTTGTAATGCAAATTCTTTTAATTTGGAAATATATTTATTTACTCCTTCTAATTCCGCTAATTCTCTGTTTAAGTGAGCTATCAAAGTAATATGTTCTGTTAAAACTGATAAAACGATTCTCTGTTTTCCTGCAATTAAATCGTAAGAGATATCTTGATTTAAGGAATTTTTTAGTAATTTGGAAGAGAGAAATAAAATGCTACTATTTGCCGCTGTGATTTCTTGTTGTTTCATAGCAATTTCTTTTTGAAATTCACTGGCAATAAAAGTTCCTCCGTGAGTGCCACATGTTATCCCAATTAGCGCATCACTAGTTTCCAGTTGTTTCTTAATTAAATCCCTAATATTTTCTTCCAATTTCGGATTTAAATGATTCCCATTTTTCATGATATAGTAATAAAAAAACTTGTTTTTATTTTTATTCAGAACTAAAAATTTCTCTTAGATTCATTAAAAATAAGTCTCTTCATTTATTGATTTT
>SHMW01000100.1 GCA_008080735.1 Promethearchaeota archaeon | reverse complement strand
CTAAATTCTATAAATATTAAATTAATAGAATAGAACAAAGTCTCTAATAGATATCTTTTAAAAACAGATTGTTTTTTTCATTAATAGAACCGAAGAAAAAGGTTGATTATTATAGATACAATTCAAGATTCCCAATTTTTCTGATTCAGATTAAAAAAAAAAACTTATTGAAGTATATAAAAATTTTTAACTAAAATCATCTAATATATAGACTAACTAGCAATTTTTCATTTAAAAATGTCAGAAAAACAATACAAAAAAGCAGCTCAAATAATTGTAAAAGCTGGAATGCTTCCATTTCCGATAACGGACACTCTCTTAGAAATCGTAAAACTCCTTTATACGGAAGAGGAGGCAGAATTTATTATCAAGGCATTTAAAAGACGCGTTTCTCAAACTCTAGACCAACTCAAATCCACCACGGAACTCCCAGAAGAGGAAATATTGCGACATGTAACTTCTCTGGCAAAAAAAGGTGCTTTATTCGATCAACCAAACTCAAAAGGAGTAAGAGTGTATCGTCTTTTGCCTTTAATAATGGTGGGAATTTTTGAATATGTGTTCATGCGCAAAGTGGAATATACCGAAAAGGAAAAGAAAATGGCAAAATTGTTCGATGAACTTTTCGACGAGCTTGAGGATATTGTTCAAGAACGGTATGATATGTTCCTCCCTGGATTCAAGAAAATACCTCCTATAGATCGCACTGTCCCTTTTCATGAAAATATAGAGGGAGAAGAAATCACCATCAAAGTTGATCAAGAGGTAGAAGCACCCGAAGAGAATGTGTTAACAGCCGATAACATCGAAGATATAATAAACAAATTCGATGATATCACTGTCGCTCACTGTTTTTGCCGACAACATCAAGATCTCCTCGGAAATTCATGTGAAGTCACTGATATGAGGGAAAATTGTTTCACATTCGGGAAATCGGCGCGTTTTGTTGCAGAACAAGGATTTGGAAGGAAAATTTCAAAAGAAGAGGCTCTGGAGATTTTGCAGAAATCAGAAGAAGCGGGATTGGTCCATAAAGCCTATCATCCCCACGGAAAAATAGATCGGGATGAGACAAGTGTGTGCAATTGCTGCAAAGATTGCTGTGGAACATTTAATCTTTGGAAGCAAGGGATTTTACCGATGATAAATGCTACTAATTTTCTTTCAGATATTGACCAGGAGATCTGCATCGGATGCGGTACATGTGTCGAAGAATGTCCGGTTGATGCAATTGAGCTCAACGAGAACAACAAAGCAGAAAGAAATCCAGAATGGTGTATCGGATGCGGTATATGCGCACACTTTTGCCCAGAATCGGCGATATCCCTCATTGAAGGAGCAAGAAAAGTATTTGTCCCACCACCAAAACTCCGAGATTAGGATTAGTCTTCCTTTTTTTATTTGAGTTTTTGCTTAAAGAGATCAATAGTGGCGGAAATTTCGTCAATTTGTAGGGCAAACTCTTTTGGATCCATTTTTTTTAGTTGTTCTATGTCATTTATAATATTTTTCAATTCGCGTATCCAAATGTCCATCAATATCTCTTTTTCATTATCTTGAACACATTTTTTCATTTCTTCATGGATTAACCCTTTGACTTTATCTAATAACTTTTTTTCATTGATACTGTAAGAAATTTTGAGAACATCTTGTTGCGATTTAATATCATCGATCTTTGCCATGAGAGCGCTCTTATTTTTCAGAAATTCTTCATTAAATTTATGAATCATATCCATAATGATTTCTTCTTGAGTTTTAATTTGCGCTTCAATCTGCTCATTTGTCCTATCGATTTTCTTATCTAGCGCTGTAATTTGTTGTTTAATCGAATCCGTGATTTCCTTATGTTTCTCGTTGTTTAAGTTGATAAGTTTTTTAAGATCCTTGACTTTGACATTTAATTTTTTAAATTCAGCTAATGAAACGATTTCTTCTTTTTCCTTTTTAGGCATTTTAAATCAGTTTCCCTCCGATTCTGTAGTAGATTTTAATGATAATGGAGGCTCCTTTTGTTTGGCTAATTTATCCATATTGAGTAATGAATTAAGTTTGAGTTCAAAATCGCCTTTTAGATAATCCAGTTGAGTAAGAGTTTTGTTAATGTTTTTAATCAACGAACTTATTGGTGTCGTTTTTAGTTCTTGGATCATATCTTCAATTGTGATTAAATTATTGCGAAATGATGCTCGAATTTGCTCTTTTATTGTTTCTAAATCCTCTAATCTTTCTTGGATTAAACGATATCTCTCCAACTCCATCTCTGTATTCTCGAGCTTTTTCTTAGATACTTTTACGGGTGCCTTTTTCTGAATTTTCATGGAGCTAATATCTTCAAGATTAATTAATATCTTTTCCAACTCTACTTTGGATTTTCCATACACATCCAGAAGCTTTTCAGCATTGATCTTAACATTATTTTCCTTCAGCTCTTCACTCATTTCAATGAAATAGTTGTATGTGGCATATTCCACGGCAGCTTCAATATTCTCCTGATGTAAAGCAGAGACGAGTATATTAGGATATTTATCAAATCTTTCTTGCTTTAGAATATCTTTAATCGCTTTTTTTTCAAACTCCAAATCAATTTTATTACCTAAAATAAATATTAAACATTCTCCTGTATTTTGTAGGAGATTGGGCAAATAAATCTCATTAAGTTCGGCAATTGTTTCTTGGGGTTTAGTTATATCGTAAATTAGAAACGCGATGTCAACATTACTAAAAAATACAGGATTAAGCGGATTGAAACTTCTCTGACCTCCGATATCCCATAAATTTACTGAGACTAAATAATTCGAATCCTCCAATAAATATTCTTTCTTGTTAATTGTGGACCCAATAGTGGGCATATATCGATCTGGTACTACTTTACCCGTTAGCGCATTTACTAAGGAAGTCTTGCCAACCCCTCCACTGCCCAAAAAAACTAATTTGAGATTGATCTCATTATATACATCAGCCATTTCTTATGACAACTCAACCACTTAAAACCGATTTAATAATATTATCAAAATTCTTATTTAAAATCTTTTGTACCCTTCTGTGAAATAATTTAGTGATTATAATAAAAAAAAAGTGATTTGTATTTGTATCTCAAGATAAAACTAATTCTATTCACATATAAAATAAAGATTTTCATATATATTATTTGAAATACTATATTCTTGAGCAAAATTGGAAGGAGCACCCCAAAATCCAGAATTATAATATGGAACAAAAGCAGTCCCATATCCTAAAAAAGCAATAGCGAAATCATTTTGAGAATCATCTTCAAATATACTTGAATCTATTCTTAATTCGAATACACGATGTTCAATTTTAGAATTAACTGTTGATTGGAAACTAAATCCTAAATTAACCTTAGAACTATTTAAATTTGTCTCAAACAAATTTCCATTATGATGAAATGTTTCATTATACGAGCTATTCTCGGTTAAATAACACAACATCCCACCTCCTTTTCCAGTATGTGAATAAGTCGTTTGAGAATTATCTGTATCTATCCATATGGTTAACCACTCTCCCTTTTTATCGCCCGTAGTATCTCCACAAAAATCAATTAGCACATATAAGTATTCATCTGTTAAATGTACGTAGAAGTAATTGTTTGTATTAGTCGAATTCTCATCTAAAGTAAGATATTCTATAAATTGCCATTTTGCGAACCGCCATCCATCTGAAGTACTAAAATTTCCATCTATCGTTGGATTAAATGAGCCGAAATCTAATCGCGGAAAATAATAACCGGCAAACCCTCCAGCAACCCCAGCGACTAAAAAGACCGCAAGAAATCCACCAATTAATTTTTTATTTGTCAAAATTGTAAAACCCCGTAGTTTTTTATAAATTTGTGAAGATAATAATCGTAGATTGTATTTAAGGTTTGACAGCTTTGTAGAAATCAATCATGGTTCTTAAGATTAGTGTAGGATTTCGATAATCATGAAAAGTAATGCATATCAACCCAAGAGAAATGTTTTTTGTTTATCGATTATTTTCTTAACCACTAATAACTAAATTTATGAGTGAAAACTAACATGGGAGATAATGATATCGTAATTTGTTATGCAAAAAGAACCGCCATCGGTACTTTTGGCGGCTCGTTGCTTCCGTATAATGCAAGTAAACTGCTGAGTTATTGTATTAAAGATTGCATTGAAGAGACGGGTATTGATCCATCGGTCATTTCTGATATTAAAGCGGGATGTTGTATGGAGCCGCAAGAAGAAATGAATGTGACGCGTGTTGCAGCGCTTCTTGCAGATATTCCTTATGAAGTTCCTGCTATGACGATTAATCGAGTATGCACTTCTGCGATGGAAGCTGTGAGAGCTGGCATGGTCGACTTAATGACGAACCAGGCAGAGGTCGTGTTGGCGGGAGGGACAGAAAGTATGAGTAATGTGAGTTATTACATCCCTTCTGCTCGTTGGGGTGCACGTTTACGTAATAAAGAGATGAAATGTGGAATAATGGAAGGACTCCACGCTGGAAGTAAAGTATTTGGAGAAGGATATATTATGGGCATGACCGCAGAATATGTTGCAGATAAATACAATATATCGAGAGAAGAGCAAGATAAAGCCGCGCTTGATTCGCAGAATAATGCGGAAGAAGCTACAAAATCGGGACGTTTTAAAGATGAGATCATCCCAGTAGAAGTCAAAACTAGAAAGAAAACCTACACTTTTGATAAAGATGAGCACTTCCGGGAAGGTTTAACTATGGAAGCACTCCAAAAATTACCTCCTGTCTTTAAAAAAGATGGAACTGTAACCGCTGGTAATTCATCAGGGATTAATGACGGAGCATGCATGACATTGCTAACAACGCAAGCAAAAGCGGAAGAGCTTGGGTTAGACCCGCTTGTTAAAATCGTCACGATAAGTAAAATCGGTAATGACCCGAAATATATGGGAATGGGGCCCATGTATAGCGCCCCATTAGCACTTAAACAAGCTAATATGAAATATGTAGATCTCGGACTGGTAGAATGTAATGAAGCTTTCGCAGCACAGTATGTCGCTGTAGGAAAGCAATTAGGTTGGGACTTTGAAAAAACAAACGTCAATGGCTCTGGAATAGGCTTAGGACACCCCGTAGGATGCACAGGAGCGAGAATAATCGTTACACTTATCCACGAAATGAAGAAGCGAGATGTATCTTACGGACTTGCTACACTGTGTGGTGGCGGTGGCGTTTCAGAAGCAACTATAGTGGAAAATCTCTAACTTGCTCTAAAATTATTACTTTTAATTATTTTTTTCTACTTTATTATTTTCTTATTAAAATGAATTATTTTGGTATTAAGCTAATTCCCTAAAATTCTAAGAATTTGTATTTATCTCAATTCTTTAACAGCAGAAACAGTTCTACTCAATAATGCTGAGACAACCTTATGACTCTGCCATCCAATCAGTCCACAATCCGGACCCACATATCTTAATCTATCCCCATAATATTTTATCGCTTCTTTATATCTTTTTTTTATTCTATTTTTTGAGTCTATAATAGAGATAAGTCCCTCGTCGTTTGCGAAGTGTTTTGGAGGAATACCGACCTCAATTTGGTCGGCTATTAAATTTGAAATATTGGTGCGCGTTATGCCAACTCGCATAAACTTATCGTATTTCTCTAATATCTTTTTAGGGATTTTCTGATCGGTTCTACTGGCGTATTCACAAGTCAACACATCAATGTTCTTACAATTTAAGGCAATTTCGCTTTTGGCAAGTGAATGTAGATGTATTTGAATTTCCTGATTTAATCCTGATGATTCTTTTTCCAATATATCTACAATATCATCATCTGATATAAGATTAAAAGTAATAATCCCTATTGAAGGCTCATCGATAGCTATTACAGGAGTTTCAAAATATCTATCAGAATAAATTGCTTTCTTAAAGAACGAGTTTATACTTCGCGCTAAATTGAGAGCGATGTCCTTATAAACTGCAAATCCTTTTAATTTCAAATATAATTCCAGCGCACCCGTCACACTCACTCTGCATTGAGTCTTTATGCCTGTCTCCTCAAAATGATGTTTTGCATATTCTCTTAGTATGTCGACCTCTATTATTCTTGCTTTCGTATTGTCAATATGGTATGGCTGGATGGCGTAATTTTCTATTGGAAAAAGAAATGGAGTATGCATATCCCAATGTCTTGAATATGTGGGAATTTCGATACCGCAGTTAATTTTAAGTTGAAAAGAATCGATTATAGGTCGAATAATTGTGGACTTAAATCCTCGATGGAGCATAAGTTCATCCCAGTTAGCTCCGCTGATTACCGCTTTGTAAAGATCCCAATACATCTCTTTGAAATCTTCTTCCCTGGCATACGCGGGAAGGGGGATACTTCCAATATCATCAATAATTGGATAATCAATCGAATCAACCATTATTTATTAGGATAACTTGATATATATTAAAAATCTCTCCCAAGAAAAGCTAGAAAAATGTTATATTAGAAAGCATTTAAAATAATAAATCGATTAAATCGTAAAAGTCTAGCAGCTTTTCTACTGCTAGATTCGTATATCCTTTGAGATCATCCCAGGATTTTTGCTTAATGGAGATTTGATCCTTCCAATACATCGTATAGAGGATTCCTAAATATTTACCATACACCAAAATTCCATCAAGATCCTTATGATCATTCAAGCAAATCATACCAAAAGTGCTTTCAGCTTCGCAATTCAATAAATATTGTATAAGATACATATAGAACGCACTGCTCATAAAAGAACGATCGCTTACTTTAGCTACTTTATGATCGAATGCCCTTCCCTTTTCTGGGGGAATTTTAAGATGATAAAATCGTAGTTTATCATCCATCTCTTCAATTCGGCTCCTCGCGTCCTCGATCACCTTACTTTTTTCCGAATCGACCTCATCCACATTGTCAATCTTTTGAGAGCCGCGATGAGAACCATTTTTATCGATAAATGCAATAAAAGGACCGCAATCTTGACTATTCGGATGGTCTTTTATGAGGATTGATAACAGTTTTGTTGAATTATTGCCTCCCTCTATGTCCTTTTGGAAATTATGCTTACAATAGGGACAAATAATATTGACTTTTTTAACACTTTCAAGGGCAGTCACACTTATCACATTTATAATCTTACCACTCGTTTTTAAAGGTTCACTTTTAGTTAAATTTAAAAAATAACATCGCTATTATACTCTTCGATAAAGATCTTCTCATATTTTTACACACAAATTCATATAAGGATTTTTAATAATAATTTGGAAATTATTACTAGATCTTAGCTCAAAACCAAATTTTACCAACTAAGAAAGAAGTCTATTCATGTTTCAAACTTTTTAATTAGCTGGATTAGCCAATATTTTTAAGAATATCATATTTGAATTAAATAATAGAAAAAAATAGTATAAACATTTTGTTAAATGAATAATCGATCGATAAATATCCAAAAAAATTTAAGAGAAATTAATTCTAAAGTTCAACAAGACCCTCAAAGACCTGTCTACCATTTTCTCCCTCTTGCGTATTGGATGAACGATCCCAATGGCCCTATTTTTTATAATGGAACATATCATTTATTTTATCAGTTTAATCCCTTTGAAGATACATGGGGGAATATTCATTGGGGGCACGCTATATCAAAAGATTTAGTTTATTGGAAGCATCTTCCTATCGCATTGAAACCTTGCAGTGAAAGATCTGAAACTCATTGTTTTTCAGGAGACTGTATTATTAATGAAGAAGGAACACCTATAATAATATATACTAGTATTGGACCTGATAAATTACCCAAAGATGGAGCAGAACAATGGATTGCTATAGGAAATGAAACAATGACTAAATTTAGCCAAGCAAACGAAAATCCTGTAATGAGCTTGGCAATCCATGAAGATCTTGAGGTTAAGGATTGGCGAGATCCGTTTCTCTGGAAAGAAGGTGATTCTTGGTATGCTGTATTGGGAGGTCACCTAGTATCTCCCACTAGACCGGTTGTATTGTTATATATGTCTGAAAATTTATACGATTGGAAATTTCTCCATCCTCTTATTATTGGCTCGAAGAAACGTGGTAGAAATTGGGAATGTCCAAACTTTTTCAAACTTGGGAATCGACATATGCTTATAGTTTCCCCACATGGTCGAGTGATTTATTCTATAGGAGAATATGAAAATAGAGAGTTTAAGCCGGAAAAATGGAACATTCTCGATTATGGTAAATGTTATTATGCGACCAATATACTTGAAGACCAGGAAAAGGAGAGAATAATTCTTTTGGGTTGGATTAAGGGGGGAGGAGATATTTCTGGATGGAATGGTTGCTTAAGCTTGCCAAGAGTACTCTTCCTTGATCCAAATGAAGAATTGGCTATTGAGCCTTTACCAGAATTAAAAAGACTTCGAAATCAGCATTATCAGCTAACAAATCAGTCAATCAATAACATCCAATGTTTATTTCCAGAAGAAAATTATGTATCCGCAATAGAGATCAAGGGAGAAATAGATGTAGGATCTTCGAATAGATTTGGTATTTGTCTAAATTCTCAAGAAAAAATTGATAAAGGGTATTCTTTTGGTTATGATAGAGATGAGAAACGATTTTGGGTGGGCAAGGAAAAGGCACAGATAGATCTATTATCATATTCATCTATAATAAATTTCCATATATTCATCGATCATTCCGTTTTCGAGATTTATCTAAATAATAAATTTTGCATCTCGAGCAGAATTTACCTTAGAAATAAAAATGGGTTTAGAGCTAGCATTTTCAGCGACGCTGGAGAAATAGAAATTCAAAAGTTAGATCTATGGACACTTGACCCAATTTGGTGATATGTCCAATTTATCCTTTGTTTATACTCTATAAATTGGATAAAATTTCTCCTCCAAATAGGTTATGAAATACTCTGGGTTTAAGGCTTCTCCCGTAATCTTATGAATAAGATCCCGGGGATGAAATATACTCCCATATTGATGGACATTCTCTCTTAGATATTGTAAAAGGGTATTAAAATTTCCTGAAGTAAACTCAAAAGGCATATTTGGATTTTTAGTTAAAGCGTCATTGTAAATCTGAGCGGCATAGAGATTCCCAAGCGTATAAGTAGGAAAATACCCAAACGCCCCTCCAGACCAGTGGACATCTTGTAGAATTCCTTTCGCATCATTTGGAGGTGTTATATTAAGTAATTCAGTCATTTTTTCATCCCAGACTTGAGGCAATTCTTCCACTTCTATTAGATCTTCAAAAATCAAGGATTCTATTTCAAAACGTAATATTATATGCAAAGAATAGGTGATTTCATCAGCCTCGACCCTTATCAATGAAGGTTTCACGGTATTTATCGCCTTATAAAAGTGATTCAGAGCAACATCTCCTAAATTTTCAGGAAAAAGATTCTTTAATCGTGGATACCAATACTTCCAAAATTCCTTACTTCTCCCAACAAAATTTTCATACATGCGTGATTGCGATTCGTGTATTCCCAAAGAACTTCCGTCTGCTAAATTAGTGCCGTGAATTTCCTCCATAAACCCCATATCATATAGCGCATGTCCGCATTCATGAATCGTACCAAATAATCCTGCCGGCAAAAAGTTTTCAATAATCCGTGTGGTTATTCTCACATCTTCAGAAGCTACGGCAGTGGTGAATGGGTGGACAGATTTATCTTGCCTTCCTATAGAAAAATCAAATCCAAGCTTTTCAATCACACTATTGGAAAATTCCCATTGTTTTTTTGCATCATATACATTTTCTAGTATGGATGAATCTGGCTCTTCCCCTGAAGTTTCCAATTTTTTTAAAATAGTCTGTAGCTGGGGAGCAAGGTTATTAAAAAGCGAGGAAAGCCATTTCTTAGTTGCGCCAGGTTCATAATCATCCAATAAGGAATCATATCGATTCTCTCCGATATTAATCAGGTCAGCGTATTGCTTTTGAAGATCAATCATTTTTGTAAGGTATGGTCTAAAAATAGAAAAGTCACTTTTTTTTCGCGCTTTCTCCCAAGCCTTATGACCTAAGGAGGCATTTTTTGCGATCTCTACTACTAAATCTGTGGGGATCTTTATCGCTTTTTGATATTCCCTTTTAGCTTCTCTAAGAATAGCCGCATCGATTAGACTTAAATCTTTTTTTTGTTCCGCTTCCGAAATTAAGGTTTCAGTTTTATTTGATATTAACTTTTTATGAACCAATTCTCCAACCAGAGAGATTAATTCAGCGCGTCCCTTATTTGAGCCATCGGGCATATAAACTTGAAGGTCCCAATTTAAAAGATTGTTTATGTATTTCAGCTGTTTAAGTTTCGAAAAATGAATTATGAGTTCTTTAATTTGCGACATCAGAATATAATTTATTTCATGATATAAATGAATATATATTATCTTGGAAAACTCTTCATAAGATTTTACTTTTGCGGTTATTGATTTCTTTTTCTAGTAAATGTTCTACTTTTAATGCCATTTTATATAGTCGAGTTAAATCATCTACTTCTAAAACCGATTCAGGGCAGTTTAATACGCAACTAAAACACCGAATACATTTTTCCTCATTTATTATCTGATTTTCAGCATCAATTGCATTCGTGGGGCATAAATTATCACATAGCCCACATACATCGCATTCTGCAGCCCATCTCGGGGGGTTCACCATTCTTTTTGGATTATTTTCGATGCGTTTTAAAGTTTTATCTGAATATTCATGTGGCTTAATCTGAAAGGAATGTAAATCTGATTCCTGGAACTTTTTTAAAATCGATTGGGCATATTGGCGAGCTATCTTAAAATCCTCATCATTAGGTCTATTTTCCAAGACATTCCATCCACCTAAATTATAAGTATGGCTTGCGATAAATTCTGCTGAAGAAAGTACTTTAAAACCATTTTCTTCTAAGATTTGATACGTATCATAATGAACCACGCCAGAATTTATCCCCCCATAAGTAAAGAACATAGCACATTCTCTCCCCTTCCCCTCCAGAGTTTTCAGCCATTCTCTCACAACGCTTGGTGCCCTCCATCCATATACAGGAAATCCAAAAATGAATTTCTCACATTGTTTTAAATTGACTTTCTGATTGCGGACAGAATAGGGAGTGATATCAATTAATAATAGATTCACAGATCTACTATTTTTCTCGATTTCTCGCGTAATAACTTCCCCTATAGTTTTAGTATTATTTGTCGCAGAAAAAAAAATTAGACATATATTCAATATATTCTCACATCAATTACCTTTATCTTGAAATTTCTTGCTTGATGAAATAATCTGCGGCAGTTTTTAAATCTTCCAGATTAAGCTCTCTTTTAAGAGATGATTCCATCTCGTTAATATATTGGATACACAATTTTAAACTAAGCTGACTTCCTCTACTTTTAATCATATCATGCAATAACTGGGGGATATCTTCAACATCGTCAATACTTTCATAGTTCTCTTCAGGATGCGGTTTCTTGGGTTGACTTTCTTCCTTTTTTAAGTCTGGGTTATTATTAAATTTTAAATCTATCTTTACATCTGACGGTCGAAGTCTTCTTTTCTGGGTAGAATTGTCTTTGTGCTCTTTATGATTTTCAGCTTCAATTGTTTTTGACGAAATATGATTTTTTGGAAGGTCTTTCACTTGAATTTTTTTAGTGAACTTAATTTTTTGGGGTGGGGCAAATTTCTTTTTCCTCTGAATTTTTCTGCGAATCTCCGCTCGCTCTTGAATTCTATTTTCTATTTGCTTCGCTGTCTCTTTAAATTCTTTTAAATATTCAAAATGTTGATATGAATTTGAGATATTTATCAATTCTTTATACTTTGCCAAAGCTTTCCCCAAATTCTTTTCTTCATAAAGATTTTCAGCTTCAGCTCTTAAATCATCGAAATTGTTAGGCAACTTTTTCTTAAGTTGAAGTGCTTTACTAATTAGTTCAAGTATGGTTTGTTTTGCCTTTGAATCCTCTAAAGATAATTTTTCAATGTTCTCTATTTCTAATTCATTTTCAATTTTTTCAATAGTCTCATCATCAATTAAATCAATTTTATTGGCAATGATAATGAATTTGGAAAGTTGACTTTCTTTTCTTTTAAGAGTGAGAAATTGATCAAGTACTTTCAAATTATATTTAGAGGCATCGAATATGAAAATGACAAGATCAGATCCGCTTACAAATTTCGACCACAAGAGTGAGAAATTATCTTTTAATTGGAAATCCCACACATCAAACTGTAAATCATAGAGATTTAGTAGAGAAGCTTTTGCAAAATTCATTATGCTTCGTTCTTCTTTTTTATTGGTTAGCATTTCATATAAGGTGGTCTTTCCCGCGTTGGTTGGCCCTATTATTGCTATTTTTGAATGTAATTCTGCTTGAAGCTTATATAAAAAATCGATAAAGTGTTTTCGTTTGGAATCAGAATTCTGCAGTGTACCTATGTCAGGAAATAATTCTTTAAATTTTTTTATTGCTTTTTCAAGAATTTCTTCCATATATTTAATTGAATCCACCATATCAGCAACCATGAGAAAATAAAAATCCCCATAGCCGCAATGGAAAACTTGTTGTTCAGAAATAGGTCGATGAAGGATTTTGCCAGGAATAGGCATATTGATCTGTGGCTGTAAGGCTCCGATCACATTTTTTAGATCTTCATCTCTTAGGGCCATCGCAAATGTATGAGTAAACACTCGTTTACCAGAATAAAGGATATGGGTTTGTCGAAGCATAATTGATGATCTATATTTTCTTCTTAATATAAGTTAAAAATATAATACTAATAATGGTTTTAATAATTTTTTATGATTATTCAGATTAGATAATCTTAATCATTTATTTAATATTTTAGCAATATGTTATAAGATGAGAATTAAATTTCAAATAACTAATAATGTGAAATAACCTCAGATTAGAGAAATAAAGAATAACAATAAAAATTATTTGATTTTATACATTTATATATTAAACTAATAGTATCTATCAACTCCCAATGCCCTTAGAAGAAAAGCATATCTTAAGCTTCCTCAGCAACCCGGTAAATGAGCGATTTAATTCAGAACTGCTTAATCTACTCATTGAAAGAATCGATGAACTCTGCTTCAAAGAGTGCCAGGTTGATCGTATAGCTTGCACACTTACTCCAATGTGTAGCCGACGCTTTCTCTTAAAACTTAGGATTAAAAATAGTTTGGGCATGGAAGATTTACCTAAATTCTGTTATAGTGTTCACAAAGGCATTGTTGAGAGAGAATTCAGA
>SHMW01000099.1 GCA_008080735.1 Promethearchaeota archaeon | reverse complement strand
ACCGTCGTTTATAAGCCTTCAGACAGCTATTTGTATCTTATAGATTTCTTGGATATCTTTTTTCACGGAGATTATCGAAAATTAAACAAGTTTATATCATTTAAAAAATGGGAGGAAACTTTTGAAATATTTGAAGAAAGAATTAAGCGTGGTGAGAACTTTCATTATCATAAAACAGATAATTATCTTATTATAAAATACGAAGATCGATTACATATAGCTTTTTTAGATGAGGGCTAT
>SHMW01000098.1 GCA_008080735.1 Promethearchaeota archaeon | reverse complement strand
ATAAGACATTATTGATTTAAATTTAATGTTATAAGGGAGGGTAAACCTAAAAGTAATTTTCCTTATAATTACCTACGATGGTATTATTAATTAATTTCAAAAGTAGGAAATTCCCAAGTATAATTGAAAAACTTTTTTTATTTTCTTTGGTACTTCAATCCCAAAGTAATTTTCTATGATGATGTATAAGAATTCGAGGTATTCGGAGGATATCTTGATGTTATGCCCTTCCTCGAGCATTCTAATAGCCTCTTCAGGATTCATTTTCTTTTTCTTTGTCTCGGAGTCTTTAATAATGTCAATGAGAATTTCCGAGATGTGATGGGCTTTCTTAATCTCATTTTTTAATATGATCAAACCTGTTTGCAAGTCTTTTTCAGATAAAAATTTCTCAACAATAGCCTCTTCAATGCTGATATCTCCTAAAATTTTGTCAGAAGATTCGTTAGTGATGATCTTATTTCCGTAGAAGATAAGAGCCTCCTCATAATTTTTAGAAGAATTAATATAATCTTGTTCCAAAATAATTGACAAATCCATTTCAAATGAATTTTCCATTATATATTTAAAAAAATGGGTTAAATGTGGAATCAGAAATTCTTTATCTGAAATAATAATAATTTTATGTTTAGAAAAGATACCTCTTAAAATATATGATAAAATGGAGGGAGGTAAATTAATCTTTAATAAGAGTGGATCCATTTTATTAATTGGAATGTCTGGCGTTTGAATCTCTGATTGATCTTCAGGGACTAAAATTTCAAAATCTGTAGTACAATAATTCCTTACATGAAAGTTACTATCAATATATGCCACAAAATTGTGTTCACATACAACAGACTTTGGAATGTTAATCGCTAATAGACCTCTTTGAATCTTTTCTAATTCATTCTTAGAAATCTCGATGTTTTCTGTAGTAGAACAAATAGGGCAACGAATCTCAACTTTCATAAAAAATCACATATACAAATTAGTAAATACGGCTAATATAAGGCTATCCTTAATTTAATATAAAAGAATTACGATAAAAAACTAATTGTTTTTTCATTTCTCTCAAATTTTATAAGCAGAAGAAATAGGGAATTACTTAAAACCAAAAAGCTAATATCTCCTAATTTTAGCATAATATCTCTCAAATCCATTTGCAACTAGGAGAAGGAGAATGGCTGATACATTTTCTGAGATCAAAAATGACAACTGATTATTGAGGAAGGTTCCAAATATTAAATATGCTACTATAAAAAGAATTACAAACACAATAAATGAAATTAGTAATGGAAGAGTGATGGGGAATGCCAAAAATCTCTTAAGTGTTTGCACCTCTTTGGATGGTCTTCTAAACTGGCTTCTCAATTTGTTTCGCCGTCGAACCTCGGCAAAACTCTCAAATATAATCAGAGATGAATAAAAAAGGGCTAAGGTTGTCCCAATGGGAATGATGATAATAATAAAATAGTTAGCAACTAGTAGGAAATATTGAGCGAATAGAATAAAGAATGTTTGAAATAATCCACACCCTCCTAAAAGAATTAATCCGTAGCCTATATAATCTTTTGATCTCCAACGGATTCTTATTGGCATTTTATTACCTTTTATATTGTTAGAATGGTGGGCTCGGAGGGAATTGAACCCTCGATTTCCCGCACGTCAAGCGGGCATCTTAGGCAGCAAGAAGCAACACTAATTACTAATACCGCTAGATCACGAGCCCATTTTAATGAGTAAATCTACTATTTTTTTTTAAAATCTTTTTTATACACGTGTTAAGAAGTTAAATTAAATATTATATCAAAAAATAAATTATTTATCAAAAGACCTTGCTTTCATTCCTTTAAAAAAAGGCGAACTTCTGATTTCGAAAATCTCCTATTAAGTTTTTATAAAAAAAAGGATATAATAAACAAGATTTTTTAGTATTTAATCAAGAGGTTTCAGTTATTAATATCTCAAAAACGTGATTAATTGAAGCTAGCATTTTGAAAGATTTTGAACAATTAATTAGAATGAATTGGTTAAATCTATAATTCAATAAAATCCTGAATGGATTTTTGTCGTTGAAAATATAGAGAATCAAGGTAATAGTTATTCAAATCTTACCCATAAAATGTTTTGTAAAATTGTTGGTATATTCTTGATAAACGAGATATCATCTCAGAATCATTTTCCCTAAGATAATATTTTATGAAACCAGCTAAACCTTCGGGATCTTTAATCCACTCCAAAAATGTTTCAACTTCAATTTCTAAGTTAGGATCTATTTCCGATCTCTGTTGGACTAAAGAGGTGCTTGGATTATTTGCGGATTCTATGAATGAAGCAAAATAATCCTCCTCAAAGATTTTATCTCTTACATCTTTTTTCTGCCTGGAAAGTTTCTGCTTATTTCCCTTTTCTATATTTATTTCCAACCCCGTTTCTATCATAGCCGCTGCTCGTGCTATAGTAGGATAAGCCCCATGAAACCACCCTTTTGATTTCGGACTAATATGTGCTATAAGGAATTTATTCATACTGGGAGTCGCTGCTCCGACCAGATGGCCTTGTTTTTTCCGATTTGTTGCGACGAAACGCTCGGGTTCCATCTGAAGAATTGAATATCTAACACCATTTATATTAATAAATTGAGCATTCTCACTCCACCAAACCGATAAAAGAGCCCTAACCTCATTCTCGATGCTCCAATTATTACTTGAGTACAAAATATTCCCCTCTTTGTTAAATACTGCTGTTTCCATTACATCTGGAAATGCTTTCTCGAGATATTTAATCGCAGATTTTATACTTGCCATATTATCTTTTCTTTCCTCTTTTTATTTTGGTCCTACTTTAATTTGACTATTTTTAGTTTTTGATTTCCAATCATATACCTTACGGAGCAAGTTTTCTTTTTCTTTTTCACTTAAGCCCAAGTTCGGATTCTTTTTTTTGTAAATATTTGTTAACTTGCTCATTTCCCACATATAATCGACATATAAAACAATCTTCCGCAATTTTTGATGAGCATTTTCAAAAGCTCGACCTATAGTTGGCATATCATAATCCTCATTTATGACCTTTATAAGATAATCTAAGATCTCATCAATCGTATTCATAGAAGATTCGGGAAGCTTTTTCTCTTTTACAATATTTGGTCTCATACTCCTTAAGATAAAATCTCCCTTTTTTGGTGTTGAATAACTCTCCATATTACTATTTTGGTTTGAATCTTCTTCTATTTGAAAATTAAATTTATTCTTATCTTCAAATTTTACTTTAACTTTTGAAGTAGAACCCTTTTCAGTATGAGCTTCTAGTTTGAGAGGCCATGCTTTATATTCGTTTAACCGAGTTCCCGCTGAAATAAGAATTGACTTTTTATAAGGAGAAGATTTTTGATACTCTTCAGAGTTTATTGGAGGTATTGGTAAATATTTAGAGGAATTTTCTATCAGTGAGAATAGATAGGTTGGATCTAATTCGATAGAAGCGAATATTTTTTTCAAATCTTCAACCTTTTCCTCTATTTCTAAGATTTCTGAAGGAGAAAAAATCTTTTGTAAATATTCCTCAACTCCCACTTCTATTTGAGTGATACCCGCAGTCGGATTGATAAATTCCTTTTTTTTACGTTCCTGCATTCTCTTTGAGATTAAAATTGTGTTAAAAATATTCCAATCCGCATTAAGAATCATAGGTCCATCTTTTTTGATTTGATAGGTATCAGGTTTTCTAATATGATTCATCATTTCAAGAAAAATATCTTTATAGGGTATGAAGAGATTTCTCATAAGTGTTCCCTTTATAAAAGTTCTTTTAGTGTCTGATTTGTAAGAAAGATTAAGAGGAACTTTCACAACTAGGTCTGTAAAAATTACATCGGCATCCTCTTGGAACGCTACACTATTTGAAGTTGACAGATGATCATAGACAAAATCAGATAACACTAAACCTGTTAATTCACGATTGTCTGTTATGTAATTTTGAGATTGTATTTCAAATTTGGTGTAATAATACCCTAACCCAAATAGAGAATGCAGATATCCGTTAACTGTAGAGATAGAACATTCTTTCCCACCGAAGAAAATAACAATGTCGGTTTTTATGTTCTCTATCGAATGATGTTGATAACTACCCGAAATCGGCAATTTGATACAATTCTTCCAACTTAATATAACTAATAGAATATTAGTTTCAATCAAAGGAGTTTTGTAATTTATTATTTTATGAGGTAGATTAGGAGACAATGAAAAATCATCTCGAATTTTCCGATGGGATCTCGCTTTTTTTCGATTAATATTAAAATTGATCTTTCCTATATATATAAATTTTGTTCAAGTATTTGATCTTAATAGAAGAGATTAATAGAGAAAAAAATTGATAAAATAATATAATATCCGATATAATCCCGTTCTTCCTTATTTTATGAAAGGGATTCTCAAAATGTTATACATGACTCTAATGGTTATAATTTTCAAAATTCCTTTTTGAGTATGAGTCGATTATAAGTAAGAAGTAAAAAAATGAAAAATTGAGTATTTTTTAGGGTTTTTTTTCTCTTAGAGCTTTCACTAATGGGACATCTTTACCACTAAGAATTTCTAACATAGCCCCTCCACCAGTTGATATGAATGATACATCATCAGCATATCCGAACATTTCCGCGGCAGTTCCCATTTCCCCTCCTCCAATTACCGTCAATGCATCATTTTTCTTAGTTGCTTTTGCCATTGCACCCGCCATTTCTTTAGTTCCCTTTCTGAAGACTTCTTTCTCAAAAATCCCTGGAGGTCCGTTTGCAACAATGGTTTTACACTCCATCATCCTTTTTTCAAAATCCTTGGCTGTCTCTTTTCCAATATCACCGGTGACCTTATTTAATTTACCAACTTCGTCAATAGGTACATCATCTCTTTTTCCTCCCTCTTCAATAACGAGGTCTTTTGGAAGGATAATCCGATCTTTGAATTTTTCATATGTTTGAACAATATCATCCTTAGCTTTTTCCAAATCCTTTCCCACTGCCTTTTTATTTGGTTCGCCAGTATCCGTTCCTAGCGCTTCCAAAATCAGAACTGCCGTTAATCCAGCACATAAACCATAGTCTAATCTATCGTTTTCAAGATTATATTTCATTGCCTTATATTTGTCAATCGCCTTCGCTCCACCAATGAGCATTGCTACGGGTTTTTGTGGATCCTCTAACAGTTTGGTCATATATTCAAATTCCTTTACAACAGTTGGTCCTGCTATAAGGGTTGGCCAGCCAATTATGGACGGTTGTGCTCGATGTGCTGCTCCAAACGCATCAGCAACGAAATAATCAAATAGAGGGGCTAGGGTTTGAATCATTTCTGTCTTTTCTGCTTCAGAGAAATCATCAAATATAGTTGTTTCTTTATCCCATTTTCGAACATTATCCAGTACCAAGACTTCACCAACCTTAAGTTCTTTAATCGCTTGGACGGCGTCCTCACCAAAAATATCTTCCACATATTTCACCGGCATATCTGTATATTTCTTTAATTCATCCGCATGGAGTTTTAAGGAAGTGAAATCTTTACTTCCTGGACGAGATTGGTGTGCCATGACCACGACCGCACACTCTTTGAATTCTGCTAAAGCTTCTCCGAGCGCTTGAATTCTAGGTGATTCCCGAATTGTCATATTCTCAACATCAATGTTAGAGTTAATATCTGGCCGGATTAAGACTTTTTTCCCTTTTAAATCTACATCTTTATATGAAACATAGTCAAATGACATTAAACTTCAACTCTTTAGATTTTATTATGGTAAAATAATTTAAGCATATGAATAAACTTTTCTTATGTAGGATATCTAAATTTATGAATTTTGCATTAAAAACAATCATATTCTTTGTAGGATATGATTTATATCACTTAGCAATCTTAATATATCTTCAAACCCCTTATTTCTTATCAATCATTAAAAATAACTTTACTATGGAAATGGTAGATAAAAATCAAATAGAAAAAGCAATTTTATGGGCTCTTAAGATGAATGGATTGTCCGAATCAATGAGTTTGAACAATCTCATTGGATGGATAGATCTTCGATTGCGTATCTTAGTGTCTCTCCCCGAGATCAACAATGCTTTAGAAAAGCTTATTTCTGAGGGACGCGTAGAAGAATACTCCCATCTATATTATTCATTATCAAATTCATCAAATACCAATTCTAATGTATTTATTACTATATCTGAATCGGAATATGAAGAGGCAGTCGAAACATATAAAATGAAGTTGGATCAGGCAGCTGCTGAACTCGAAGCGGAAGAGGAGAAATTTGGAGTAAGTCGAAGATTAATTACTATTATTTGGATGATGGGGGGGCGGGAATTTGATGATGATATGGAAGATGTATTAAACCAATTAGCAGAGAAGTTAGAGCTGATACTTGAAAAAGAACGCGAAAAAATGGAACTAATTAAGCCTGAATCGTTATTACTTGATGGAATCGAAATAGGAAATTCGCCAGATGGTAATGAAGTTATTATTTGGATTCAAGGCTATGATGAAGATAATCCATTCAAGATTTTTAATAAGATTTCTAATGTAATCCAAAATTTTAACCCTCGCTTTGGAAATTTGAGAGTCGTAGTACATCCACTAAATAAAGAAGATATTACTTATGATTATGAATAATCAATAATAAACTCTATATCCCTTAAAATATAACTCTCCTTTATTATATTACATCTAAGGAATTATTTTTAGGAAACTCCTATTTTTCTTGATAACTATAAAATTTTAATTAAGCATTAATTAATAATATCTATTGGAATTTTACAATGAGTTGACTTAAATGGATTCTCAGCTTAAATTCATACTAATTGATGGGTTACAATTGGCAGAAGGTCGAGATATTGACCAGCTTATATTTATTCCTAAACCAAAAAGTATTTCTATAGAAAAGGAAATCTTTTTTAGAATAAGAGAAAACATCCTTGTAAGTTTTATAAATGTGAATAATATTGAGTTACTTTTCAATAATTTAGTCGAACATTTGCAAGATTATACATCAATCTCTTTAGAAAAAACCGAAATGGAACTTAACGATTCAAGCCTTCTAAGTAGATATAATCGTTCCGATTTAGTCGGATTAAATAACCAAGAATCATATAATCTTGAGATCTCTAATAGTAAAATCGTAATTTATAGCACCAATGAAAAGGGTCTTTTTTATGGGATTCAAACATTCATTCAAATCATTAAAAACTCATTGATTAGACCAGAGTTAAGTCCTTCGAAAGATATTATAATACCCTCACTTATCATAAAAGATTGTCCTGATTTAATAGTCAGAGGGGTTGCTCAAGATATTTCTCGTGGGCAAGTATGCACAGTCGAAAATGCGAAGCGATATATTAAAATTTTAAGCCATTATAAAATGAATTTTTATTGCTTATATTTTGAAGATATGTTTGCTCATCCAGATCATCCGCTTATCGGAAAAGATCGAGGTGCGCTCACTTCAGATGAAATAAGAGAAATCGATGTATATGCTAGAGAACATTTTGTCGAACTGGTTCCGATTTTTGAATGTCTGGGTCATTTCGATAATATTTTACAGCATAAGAATTATCAACACCTAGGAGAATTTCCTGGAGCACATTCCTTAGATATTTCTAATCCTGATATATATCCCTTTTTACGCGATTATATCTCAGAAATGAGTAAGTGCTTTTCTACAGATTATTTTCATATCGGATGCGATGAAAGTTTTGACGTGGGAAAATATAAATCAAAGAATTATATTGAAAAACACGGACAGAGTAAGGTGATGAGCGATTTTTATAATCAGATTTTTGATATTACTTCTGAATATGGAAATAAAAATATCATAATGTATGATGATATGGTCAGAAAAGATGAGGAAATACTAAATAGACTAAACAGAGATATGATTTTAATGTATTGGGAATATAATCCCGATGTTGATCCAGAACCTGTAGAAAAATTTTTAGATGCTGGTCATAAAGTAATTGTAAGTCCTTCAATGTTGAATTGGAATAGAAATTTCCCCGATAGCATAAATGCAAGTAAAAATATAATAAATATGGTTGATATTGCCTATAAATACAGTGGTAGAGGATGTCTGGGTATATTAACTTCGACTTGGGGGGATCAAAGATATTTTTCACTCAGAGAAAATGAAATTTTTGGAGCGATTATCACTGCGGATAAAGCCTGGAATGTAAAAGCTTTTGATTATAAAAGATTTAAGCAAAAATTTGGATTTCTTTTTTATGGGCTTGAAGAGAAATATTTACAAATCTTTAACGAACTTTACACTCATCTTTCCTCTTCAGCAGAATATTATTATCGGTTGCGGATGATATTACCTCCACTATTTTATACCGATTTTTTTAAACACCCCTTTCCCGCTAAAAAATTCAAGCCTGGTCTTAAAAAGTATGAAGAGCTGCGTAAATTGGGAGATAATTGTATTGAACTATATAAACAAATTCTTCCTAAAGTAAAATTTGAAAAAAGTAATTTTGGGTATATTGAATTTGGAGCAGAATTGGCAAAATATTGTGGAGAAAAAATCAAATTTTCAGTTCAAATTGCCGATACTTTGAGAAATTCGAATTTATCAAAGGATCAAATCAATGAAATAATCAAAAATATAGAATATATTCGGGAAAAAATCAAATATCTTAAACAAAAATATGAAAGTCTGTGGCTAAATGCGGCAAAAAGACCGTGCCTTGATTACAATTTGCAAATGTTCGACTATTTAATTAAAGCATATAATGAAAAAATTACTCAGCTCAAAAATAACATCTTTTTCAAAAATCCATTTTTGGAATCTGAATGGATTGGGCCAAATGAGAGAACCTGTCCAAAGAAATTTCGATTTTTTAGAAAAAGATTTGAGTTAAGGAAACCGATTAATAGAGCATTAATCCAAACAACTGTTTGCAATCATATGAAAATCTATGTGAATCGAGAATATGTGGGGGAAGTTTTAGGCAGATTTTCATTATCTCGGTTGCCAATAATTTTACGAGTACAGGTTTTTGATATTACTGAGCATCTAAAAAAAGGAGAAAACATATTAGCCATAGAAGCTATTAGCTATGAGGGATTTAAGGGAGCTTTTAATTTATTTGGTCAGATTGAACTCGAAGATGGCTCTATAATTGAGATCTTATCAGATGAGTTATGGGTTTATTCAAAAAAACAAATATATAATTCTATAGAAGAATGGAAATCTTTAGAGTTTAAAGATAGTTCTTGGGAACATGTCAAATCCTATGGACCCCCTCCCAATTTGAATGGAGATTTGAAAAAGCCAGATCTCCTTAAAGGTGATATCTCTCTGACCCAAAATTATTTTGGTGCCCAAGGGTACTACTTTTCTGGTATCGAAATCTTTTTCGGAAGAATAGTGAGATTTTTACTTAAGTATTTGATTGGGTTTATTGTTCGCCGAGCAAAATTATTTGGATGATAAAAATGGTTAATATTAAAAACATATTGAAAAATCTATTGGATGGTAATATTCAGCTCGATGAAGCAGAGAAATTACTCAAAGCAAATTTTATTAAAGAAGTTGATGGTTTAGCACAACTAGATATATTCCGTAAGACGAGAACTGGAGTTCCAGAGGTCATTCTTGCTGAAAATAAAAAATCAGAAATTCTTATCAAAATCGTTGAATCATATTTAGAAGAAAATCGATTTGTGATTATATCTCGTTTTACTGAACATCAGCACGAACTACTTAAAAATCGCTATCTCTCTGATGAGAACTATGCTATTGAAGTTAACGAGTTAGCAAGAACCATAATTATCCAAGAAAAGGAATATTCGTTTGAGAAAAATCAAGGAATTGTGGGTTTAATTACTGCAGGAAGTTCAGATATCCCAATCGCTGAAGAGGCAAAAATCATTTTAAATACGATGGGTTGTGAAGTTATCTCTAGTTATGATATCGGGATAGCGGGAATTCATCGAATTTTCGAGCCCTTAAGTGATATGGTACAAAAAAATGTAGATGTAATAATTGTGTGCGCAGGAATGGAGGGAACTCTTCCAGGTGTTGTTGCCGCATTAGTAGATGTGCCCGTTATCGGAGTACCCGTGTCGAGTGGATATGGGAAAGGTGGTAGAGGAGAAGGAGCATTAGTCACAATGTTACAATCGTGCAGTCCTGGGTTGTTAGTTGTAAATATCGATAACGGATTTGGCGCGGGAGCATCTTCGGCCTTAATAGCAAGACGATGTAAGAAGAATTAGAGATTTATTAAAAGTTACAATTAGGTATTTTTTTAACAAATTGTTTTAACAACTCAACTCTTTTCATGCGGGGGATACTATTTGATTTGTATTTATGGAAATCTTCTATTGTAAATCTATATAAGCTTTCCCAAGTTTTGGCTATTTCACTGATTCGATAGCTCAGAGCTCTATCTTTAGCATTTTTTCCAAATCTGAGTCGCAAATCTTCATTTTGTAATAATTCAATCACATACTTCTCAAATTGTTTTAGATTATTCGCCAAATACCCCGTTTTTCCATGCAGAATCACATCTTCAATCCCACAAGCATTTGCCCCGACATTTGGAGTGCCTTGTGCCATTGCTTCTAAAAGCACTAATCCTTCAGCTTCCACCCAGGACCAAAGGCAAGACAAATCAGCAGCATGATAAAGTTTCAAGATATCTTCATATGGAACGGTTCCAAGATAAGATACTTTATCTTTATATTTTTCTTTCTTCACTATATTTTTTACATGACTAGTTAATGGACCATCACTTCCTACAATAACCAGTTGAGCATCTGGAATTCTCTTATTAATGTTTTTGAAACATTTTATTACCTTAATCGTATGTTTTTCCGGAGATAGTCGAGATACATATAACAATATCCTTTTGTTTTCAAGACTATATTTCTCCTTTATCCCATTTTCTTTTATCTCTCTATAGTAAAAATCTGGGATACCGTTGCTCATGTAGATTATGGGTTCTCGAAACTTATACGATAGTAACAGATTTTTTTTGGATCTTGTGGGGACATGAACAAAATCATATATATCAAGGATCCATCGTTCAAATTGCCATAAAAACTTAGAATGAACGAGAACCGACCCAATAATTGGAATATATTGCGCACTATAGTAATGGAATGGACTGCTATGAGTTCCGATAATTGGGATTCCAAATTTTTTTGCTGTGATTATTCCTATTGCTCCTACTGTATAATGAGTGTGATTATGACAAATATCTAAAAAATCATAATTATTATTAAAATATCTATGAATTGGGACACTCAATTGAAAACCCGTCCCATTTTTTAATTTGAGTCCTGGTAAGCTATGAAAATAAATATTCTTGTGGGGAGTACTCTCATACTCATGTAAACCTGGGCAAAAAATATGAACCTTGTGTCCGCGTTCTGCCATTGCATTGGATATAGATCGCAGCGCGTGAGATAATCCATTTATTTGATGGTACATACAAGAAAAAAAGCCGATATTTAACCTTTTCGACCCCATATCTCATAAAAATTTTTTCATTATTATGCTTTTGCGATTTCTTTATAGATACATTTGGTCAAGGTATTTGGTTCTAAGATCCTAATATCGCCCTTATTTAGAAAACTATCTTGTTCACATTGATCAATAAATCTTTTCAGATAATAAATTGACAGATCATCTCCAACAAAAGCTAAATTCTTTTTTGATAGTCTATAGGCGTTTGTCTGCTGCTCATAGTGGTGTTCTAGAGGAATAGTATAGAAAGGTTTTTTAAGGAGCATAATCTCCCATGTTATTGAAAATCCTGTGTGGGATATAACACCCTTACTACTTGCCATATCTTCTAAAAAACCGTATCTTGAAGTTGGTTTAAAATGTATGTTTCTATGAGTTTTGTCCATATCAAACCCATATACATGGAAGGTTGTCTCGGGAAATTCGGAAAAAACTTTACATATCTTATTTATTGGAATATAAGGAAGATAGACACAATAATGATCCTCAACAGAAACTGATAAGTCTATCATTTCAGGCTTCCAAATCAATGGAAATAAGGTTTCTTTGAACCTTCGAATTGGTTGGTTTACTAAATCTAATGCGAAGATATGTTTAAAATATGGATTCGACATCCCCATCGCGATTAGAGCATTGAAGATATCGGAAAACTTACCCGGGGCTCGTAATGCGCCGGGGTGAATCAATGAATGTTGGTGATCGACAATGATAACAGGTTTTCGCAGAAAAAATCCAGCTAAACAAGTGGATAATTCAAAATCGCTTATTATCGCATCATAATCTTGGCTTAGGCTGATTCGGAAAGATTTGAATAAGGATTTTAAAATAGAGCGTGCTTTTTTGAAATTTTCCCAAAAAGTCATAATTGGATCGGGATTTTGGCCATTAAATTTCATTCGATAGCCATGAACTTGAGTATAGCGGTTCGCTATTTTTAACGCATATTTAGGTGGATTCGGTCCACTAAAAATGCAATCAACATGATGACCATCTTTTTGTAATTGGGAAATAACCACACTACTGCGATTTATATGACCCGAGCCAATCGTGTTTATTCCATATAATATTTTCAAATAAAAAACACCTATAACTGTTTATAACTTTTCTACTTCCCTATTGAAATCTAATCAAAATGTCTTAAAACACTTTCTTACATACTTTCTTGCTCACTAAATATGGAGTATATTCTATATAGATATGTAGGATTATAAGATTAGAAATGATAGAAAAATTGATTAAAAATTTTTGTTTGCAAATCCTTAGCAAAACTATAAATAATAACCAAACCAAAATATTTAACAACATAATTACAAAATTGAATTAAATAAACGATGGTTCCTACACCCGCTTCATTAGAAGCTCTTGGCAAATTGCGTATTTTAAATGAAGACTTCGGTTGGTATATAATTCCCTTGTTAGCAATAATCCTTTATATTTATGGTGTTGAGATTAAAAATGCCCGAGAGACTGGTGATTGGAGTACAATATTCGCAGGTTTGACAGTATTAGGCTTAGATTTAATCAATGAGATTTGGAATGCTCTTGTGTTCACCTTTACAGATTATTCCGCATTTTGGACTACTCCCGGAGCAAGTGCATTTGTGATACTAATTGGTTGGAATATTGAGATTCTATTTATGTTTTCTATTGCTGGAATCGTATTTGCGAAATTTCTACCCAAAGATAAAGATGAAAAATTATTTGGACGTATTCCAAATCGATGGTTTAACGCAGCACTTTTTGCGGCATTTTGTGTTTTTATTGAAATCTTATTAAATTGGGGGGATTATCTCATCTGGGAGTATTGGTGGTGGCATTGGTATAATCCTGTTTTGATCTTTCTTATCGGATATTTCCATTTCTTCGTTGGGGCGTTTTATGTGTATGATATGGATGATAAAAAGGAACAGATAAAATTTGTGGGAATTATTTATGCCATCGGAATTGTAGCTCTCATTGTTTTTATTCCACTAGGATGGATTTAAATATAATTTCCTTTTCTTTTTTTATTTTTATATGATTATCATAGGGATTAGAAAGAAAAAAGAATAAAGAATTGAATACTAATTTGTTTATCTCTTTAGAAGCATTAGCGGAATAATGCTAATAAGAAAGAATACTCCGGCGATCGAAATTACCAATTCCTCTGAAGTTATATCTGATAGAAAGATTCCTAACGGTATTAAAATAATTTTTGCCAGGGCTATTCCAATTGCTAT
>SHMW01000097.1 GCA_008080735.1 Promethearchaeota archaeon | reverse complement strand
TATGACCGTAAGCTGTAATGTAGAGTGCATTTGGTAGGATCTCATTTAAAGTGTACTGTAGGAGAGAACGAGTCCGCGTATTTAAAAGGCAAGGGTGCGTTGAATTGCTGATTTCCGATGCGATTCATCTCATCCCTTAAGAGATAAGTTTTCTCGCATTTTCAATGATAAAAAAAAGGAAAATATAACTAAAAACCTAGATTTTTTTTTCCACAAACTTAAAAGGATCTACTCGATGAATTAATTGGATTTAACTTTTATTGGAATTTTAATGTGATATTTATGTCTGAATCCGCAAAGACAATTATAAAATATTTTTGTGATCGCTTTTTAGAATTAGATTATTATCCCACAAGTATTAAAGCTATATTAGACTTAAACTTAGATAAACTCAAGGATGTTAATGTGGGTGTGATAGATGCTTTAAAAAAGACTGATATAAAGACTATCAGAGATGCGTCTGATTTAACTCAAAAACAATATCAAAAGATATTGAAAAAAAAAGTTATTGATGAATCCATATTGCGAAATTTATATATTTCTTCACGTTTAATTTCCAATTCTTGGAATAAGAGAAAGGAATATCTAAAAAAACCACAAATGAAAGTGGTTATTGCAGGTTTAGATTTTGCTGGAAAAACAAGTTTAATAAATAGATTGGTTCATAACTATGATTATCACGATTTAATGGATTTAGAGCCCACAAAGGGGGCAAATATTGAAGAATTTCAATCAGATAAATTAAATTTAGTATTGTGGGATTTAGGTGGACAAAAAAGACATGTGGAAGAATACCTCGAAGATCCTGAGAAGTTTTTTGTTCAAGTTGATGTTCTAATTTTTGTGATTGATTCACAAGATGATGTTCGTTACGACGATGCTGTCGATTATTTAAATGATTTACTGAATATACTAGGATATATGGATGAGTTTCCTTATGTTTTGGTCTTACTCAATAAAGCAGATTCTGACATCATTAATGACCCTGATTTTCAGATAAAAATTGAATATCTAAATGATAAAGTTTCCAATTTATTTGGAGAAAAAGAAAACTCGTGGAATTTCGAGATCATTCTAACGAGTATTTATAATTTTTATTCAAATGAACCTGATATTGCTAAAAGCATTAAGAATTTTTTCTCAAAACAATATGAGAAAGGAGAACAAAAGATACCAGATATCGATGCTAAACTAGAAAAAATTCTGGATATTAACCTTAAATTAATGGATAATATTTCTTCGGAATTATCTGAAATGAAACGATTATTAATTAGAATCTCACCCGCTAAGGTGTCAGGTTCTTTATTTGATATACCATTTCGAGAAATTCCAGAGGATTTCGTTGCTGAAGAGGATAAAAGAGATAATCAAGGACTATATTACTCAAAAAGAACTCCTAAACCATTAGATTTTTCACAAGTCGCTAAAAATAACAATAAAACAATAAACCAAGAAATTTTGGAAAGAAATGATCCAGAAATGACACCACCAGCACCACCAACAGCACCACCAATAGCACCACCAACTGGAAAATCTCCTAAACCTACTCAGCAAGCTGAAAAAAGAAACATAAATACGAAAGATCTTAATCCCCCTCCTGAACCTCCAGCAATAGATTCTGTTTCAGATAAATCTTCAGAAAAACCTTTATCAAAAAGTGAATTACGCGCAAGAGGAAGAGCTCATGCGAGAAGGGATATTATATCAGAATTAAAAGATTTATTCAAAAAAAGAGGAATTGTAGAATAATTCAATAGTAATGAGTGTATAATTAAATGATTAAAATATGATTGAAGAACAAAAGATTATAGTACTAGGATTAGATAACGCGGGGAAGACATCACTATTATCCCGATTCGGAGGAAAGTTAGGAATCGATGATTTAGCTTCTTTAGAACCAACAAGAGGTGTTGATCGACGAGAAATTGACACAAAGGATATGAATTTCCTTATATGGGACTTCGGAGGGCAAAAAGATCATCGAGATCAATATCTCGAAGAACCAGAGCGCTATTTTCAAGATATAGATTTAATAATTTATGTTTTTGATATACAAGATATTGACCGTATAGAAGAGAGTTTGAACTATTTCAACAAGATCTTAGAACTTGTTATTAAATTGGAGGAAAATCCTTATTTCCTAATTTTTCTACATAAATATGACCCTGAGATTCAGGATAATAAATCTATAAAATCAAATATAAAAAATATAAAAGATCAAATTGAACCAGAACTAAATGAGAGAAAGTATAATTATGAAATCTATTTAACATCTATTTATTCAAGCTTTCCAAACCAACCAAAATTTGTTAATCTGGTTAGAGAAATCATTAACGGCAAGACTTTTAAAAAGGGACCTATAGAGATTAAAATAGAAAGAATGGCTCAAATATTAGAAAGTACTATAAATGCAGTCATCCAGCTTAGTTCCAGAATCATCAATTTAGAAAAGAAAATAAAAGAAAAAACTAGTAAACCTTCTGTTAAGAAATTAGAGAAAATACCTACTGGGACGCCAGGGAACTTGGAAAAATTAAAAGAAAAAACTATAAAAAACTTAAATGATGTTATAGTAGAAGAAGATCAAGATTAAATATTAATTACGTTTAATCTTCATTTTAGGTATTGTAAAGAAAAAAATTGTTCCTTCTCCTTTTTTACTTCTAAACCAAATCTCTCCTCCATGTAAATTTACCAATCTTTTTGTTAAAGGTAAACCGAGTCCTGTACCTCTCTTTGAATTGATAAGAGGAGAGTTCCCTCTTTTGAATTCTTTAAATATGATATTGTAATCTTCCTTTTCTATACCTATACCTGTATCAGAGATTTTAAACAGCCAATTCTTTCCAGAATCTTCAGCAATTAACTCAATTTTCCCTTTTAATGTATATTTTATTGCATTAGTTAGTAAATTGGTAAGAATTTCTTTAAACTTAATCGGATCGGCTTTAAAATCGCTTATATTATCTAACCCTTTCGTGATAAATTGAAGTTTTTTTTCATTAAGAGATGCTCGTAATGTAGAATCAATTTGGTTGACCATGTTAGTAAGAGAAAAGCTTTTTATGTCTAAGTTGAGCTGACCCGCTTCGATTTTTGATATATCTAATACTTGATTAATCATATTAAGCAAATCCTGCGAAGAACTCTTCACATCGCTTAGAAAGTCTTTTTGCTTTTCATTAAGCTTTCCAAAAGATTCTTCTAATATTAAATCGGTGAATCCAACAATTGCATTCAGAGGGGTTCTTAATTCATGAGACATAGACGCTAGAAATTCTGATTTAAATTGTGAAGCTTTAAGAATATGGTCTAAATAATGTTTTTGTTTTTGAAGTGCTTGATTCAATTTTTTCGTGCGTTCATCCACTTTCCGTTCTAATTCATTTTGAAATTCTTTCTGGATTAGCTCCGCCCTCTTGCGCTCCGTAATATCACGAGATAAACCAAAAAATCCAATCATTTTATCATCGGAATTATATAGGGGATAAGCAGATGTCTCAAGATACATTTCCTCCTCATTGTTTTTTTTTAGTTTAAACTGAATATTTTTTTTTCCTTTTTTTGTATTTAAGATCTTCTTAAACTCTTTTGATAAGCGCATTTCTGTCTTTTGATCTATATAATCAGTTAAATTATTACCTCTTATTTCCTTATCCTGCAATCCAAGAATTTTGGTTAATGCATTGTTAAAAAAAGTGAAATTACCATCTAAATCTATTTCAAAATAGCCCTCCTTTATATTCTCCAAGACACTACGATATTTTTTTTCTGATTCTCTTAATTTTTCTTGAATTTTTTGTTTTTTCCTTTCTTGCTGTTTTCTTTTTAATCGTAAATCCAAGATCGGGGCAATTTTGTTTGAGATGGTTTTTAACAAGTTGATATTTTTTTTATCATAGCCGCTATTTTTATTTCCTAAAGTAATTTGACCAATAATTTCGTTTTGGAATATAATGGGAATACAGACTACATTTTTTAATTTGATATGTCCTTGAGGTAAATTAAAAGGGCCCTCAGAGGTTAAAATTTTACTCTCTTCTAATGATCGACCCCATAATCCAGCCCAGGAATCCTTAGGGAAAATAAAATCTTTATCCACTACACTACATCTTTCCCATATACCTCCTTTCATGGTGGGACATACTAAATCTCCTTTACTATTAATATAACTGAAATATCCAATCTTTGATTCAAACATCTCAAGCAAGTAATCTAAGATTTTATTGTATAGTTTTTCATCTTGATATCTTAGAAAAAGATTTGATATTTTATTCCGTACTTTGAGTTCTCTCTGAGACTTAATAAGTTCTTTTTCGATTAATTTCTTCTCTGTTAAATCAATAGAAAACCCTATAATTCCTTTAATCGTTCCCTCCTCATCTCTGAGCGGGACTTTACTAGTGCTTGTCCAGCGTAAACCCTCTGGAGTTTGCCATTTTTCTTCAATAAAAAGTTTGGGCTTTCCGGATTTAATAACATCTAGATCGTCTTCCCAATATGCTTGAGCTTGTTCTTCTGGAAATATCTCAAAACAACTTTTTCCGGACATTTCTTCCTTGCTCATCCCATGTACTTCTGCTAAATTTTTATTAACTCTTAAAAAGTTGTTTTCTGTATCTTTATGGTAAACAAGACCTGGGATGTGATCAAGGATTAATTCCATCTCTTTATGAAGTTGTTTATATTTTTGTAAGGTTCTTTGGTACTTTTTCTTCTTCTTCTTCCTCAAGGAAATATCTCTAGCGATACTAAGTATAGCCTCTTTTCCCTCGTAAGAAACTAAAGTGGTACTAATTTCTACTGGGATAACTTTTCCTCCTTTAGTTAAATGTTCTGACTCAAATATGATATTTCCTTTCTTTTTCAATTCTTCAATTCGATCTTTAATAAACTTTCTAAATTTGGGACTATCTATTGAAACAAGGTTCTTTGTTTTTAAATCCTCGTGCGTATAGTTTAATCTTTTACATGCCGTATCATTAACTTCGATTATATCTCCTTTTAGATCGTGGAAAATTACCGAATCGTTTAAATTATCGAAAAGACTTCTAAATTTTTCTTGAGAGAACTCCAATTTTTTAGTCCTTTTTTTTAGATTAGGAGATTGTATGCAATTTAGAATTGCTTTACATAGACTATTAATTGATATATCTTGTTCCAAATAATAATTGACCCCTAATCTAAAAATCTTGTTTAAATTCTCAATGGCTTGGGGTTTCCCTATAAAGATAACAGATTTCTGCTTTAAGTTCCTAATATTTTCAAAATATTTGTGAAGTTGAGATAATTCAAGCTGAAAGTCGCTATAGATACAGATATCAAAATTAGCGAGATTAATTCCTTTCACTGAGTCTATTTTTCTTTTATTTAAGATGAAATTATAGTTAAAAGCTTCTAACTCTTTCAAACTTTTTGCTAAGATTTCTAAATTCTCATATTTGCTATATATAAATAAAAGATTAAATTTCTGATTTTGTTTTGATATTTGCATTATTTCTAACCTCCTTACTTTTTGGTAATGTGAAGAAAAATGTAGTTCCTTTATCTTTCTCGCTTTCAAACCATATTTCCCCTCCATGTAGTTTGACAAGACGTTTTGTTAAGGATAGACCTATTCCCGAACCTGAGACTTCCTTTTTCACATCATTTTTTATTCTACCAAATTCTCTAAATACAACTTCATAATCCTTTTCTTCAATTCCAATCCCCGTATCTTCTATTTGGAACTCCCAGTGTTCAAGATGTTCGAATATTCTTAAAATGATTCCCCCTTCTTCTGTATATTTTATAGCATTGTCTATAAGATTATATAATATTTGCTTAAATCTTACAGGATCTGCATAGATGTATTTGGCTTTATTTAGATTTTTAATTTGAAATGATAACTCCTTTTTTTTATAGAGGGGTTTAAACAACGAATGGATTTGTTTTACTAATGGATATAAATCGAATTCCTTCTTTTTTAAATCAAATCCTCCAATTTCAATTTTTGAAATGTCGAGCATTGCATTTATCAAATCACTTAATTGGTCAGCAGCACTGTAAATATCATTTAAGTAATCCTCTTGACTTTCATTTAACTTACCATAGGACTCATCTAATAATAAGCCCGAAAACCCTATAATCGCATTGAGAGGGGTTCTTAGATCATGGGACATTGCCGCTAAAAATTTAGATTTAAACTCTAAGGATTGGATTAGTTGATCTAACAGTAATTCTCTATTTTTCTCATAATTTTTACGAGAGCTTATATCTGAAATAAAAGATTGGATTATCACATTACCAGCAATCTTTAAGGTAGTTGATGTAATTTCAACATCCTTGACCCTTCCGTCCTTCCTTATTATTCGGGCTTCAATTTGATTTTCCAAATCGGAATGGAATACATCTTTCCGATAATGACTTTTTATTAGCTTTTGATATTTCGAATCAAATAGGTCATATACCCTAGAATTTAACAAACTTTCTTCTCTGTATTGAAATAAATCTAACGCTGCCTTATTAGCTCTTAAAATCTTTCCATTCTTATATATTAAAAAAATGGCCATAGGAGCATGTTCAATAAGCAAATTCATCTCGTGGAGAGTGTTTTCTAACTTTCGCATTTCTCTCTCAGATTGCTTAATCGGCGTAATATTCCGGATTAAGAGATGAATTAATGGGGTATTATTTAAGTATATGAATGAGAAATTGAGATCCAACCATAACTTTTTATTTTCAGAAACTCTAATTTCCATCTCATAGGAATCGGGAAGGTTATTCTGATCTAATTCTTCTAAATTCTCAGAGAAAAGATTACTCTCATTAAGTGGTTTAAGAAACTCATCCTTATAATTTCCCGATATAAATTCTTCTTTATTAATTTCGAATAATTCTAACACATTAGAATTGCAATCTACGATTTTTCCGCTAGAATCCATTATTAAAATAGGATATGGCGAATTTTCAAATAAATTACGATATTTCCTTTCAGATTTTTTTAATAGTTTCTCATATTGCTTATTTTTAGTAATATCTCTGAGAGTGAGGAGTTTCGCGTGCTTTCCTTCCCACTCTATATCCACTTGTTTCACTTCAGCATATTTCGTAGTGGAATTTTGGATACAAATCTCTTTTCCTCCATTCTCGCTAATGTCATATCCAAATTCTTCCCCTTTAAATGAAGTGCTTTTACATTCAAATAATTCTTCAGCAGCAGGGTTAATAAATTGAACTTTTCCATTCTTTGATGTAATTATTATCGCATCAGCATTAGCATTGATAATTTTTCTCAGTTTATGTTCTTCTTTTTGCAAATCATTTGCAAGGTCCTCAATAGTTTTTATCATCTTATGTCGTTCGATAGAATGATAGATTGACTGTACTAAATGATTTCCATCAACTTTACCTTTTATTAAAAAATCTTGAGCCCCCAGCTTGACTGCTTTTCTCCCTCCCTTTATATCATCCAAACCCGTTAAGACAATGATAGGAATCTCGGTTATCTCTTCATAAACTGTTGAAATAGTTTTAAAACCATTACTATCTGGCAGTGATAAATCTAAAAGAATAACATCAAATGAGTTCTGTTCCAATAATTTAAATCCTTCTTTTAGAGTATTTGCTATGTGTAATTTATATTGAAAATCTACATTTATATTTTCTGATAATAAAACCTCCAGCAATTTGACATCTGCTATATTATCTTCAATTAATAAGATGTCTATTATGTCTCTTACTTTATCTTTCATCTCTAACTCACCTAGCTTGGTTGAATAAGCTTGTTTAATCTTCATTTGGTAATTTAACAATGCTGAACCAAAAATCTCCAATCGCTTTTACGACCTTACTGAACTGATCAAGATCAACTGGTTTGGTTACATAACAATTAGCATGCAATTCATAGGTTTTAATAATATCTTCATCTGCTTCTGAACTTGTTAAAATAACCACCGGGATATGTCTTAAATCTTTTATTTGTTTGATGTCTGCAAGAACTTCACGACCATCTTTTTTTGGTAAATTAAGGTCCAGAAGTATGATATCTGGTTTTGGTTTTTCACCGTACTCACCTTCATTAAGCAAATATTTCATAGCCTCTTCTCCATCCATCACTATATTGAGATTATTTAAAATTTTACTCTCCTTCAATGCTTCCTTGGTTAATCTTATATCTCCAGGATTATCTTCTACAAGAAGAATCTCTATTGGTTTGCCAATTATCTTTCTTTTTCATATTTTATCACTCATTTTTATATTTTTCTTAATTTTACTTTTAGGAATAAAAAAGTGAAAGGTTGAGCCTTCTCCACTTTCAGAATCAACCCAAATCTCCCCCCCATGTCTATTAATAATCTTTTTACAAAGAGCTAGTCCAATGCCAGTCCCTTCATATTCCCCTCTTTTATGTAACCTCTGAAAAATAACAAATATTTTATTAAAAAATTGGGGATCAATGCCGATACCATTGTCTTTCACAGAAAATATCCATTTAGACTCTTCCTCTGTGGAGGATATTCGGATTTTTGGTGCTTCTTTTCCATGGAATTTTATTGCATTTGAAATAAGATTTTGGAGAACTTGCTGTATTTGAGAACGATCTGCGTTAATAATGGGTAATTCGTCATAGATTATGTTAGTATCAGTTTCTTTTATTACAAATTTGAGATTTTGAAGGGTATTTGAAAGGACTTTGTTCATATCTATAGGTTCGAATGGAGTACCTCTCATCCCCACTCTTGAAAAAGTGAGTAGATCATTTATAAGATTCTGCATTCGTTTCGCTCCATCTACTGCATATTCAATAAATTCATTTGCATCTTCATCTAATTTATCATAATAACGCTTTTGAAGTAATTGTGTAAAACTGGAAACCATTCTTAATGGTTCTTGTAGATCATGTGAAGCCACATATGCGAACTGTTCTAATTCCTGATTAGACCTTTTGAGTTCTTCCATACTTTTTTCTAATTTTTGTTTCGCATTAACTGTATCCGTGACATCGATAAAAGAAGCAGTTATACCTGTTTTCTCATTTTTTTCATTAAGAATTATCTTACCTTGTACATTTGCAATAAAATTTGACCCATCCTTTCTTTTTGCTTCCATCTGTCCAGACGCCTTTCCTTCACTAAAAATCTTTGTGATCATCATTTGAGCCTTTTTTTCCTCTGCCCAAAATTCCAGCGCAGATCTGGCGAGAACACTTTTTTTATCTTCATATCCCCACATCTTTAAGAATGCTGGATTAACATATTCAACTGTTCCTTTCATATTCAAGATTGTGATAGCGCTTTTTGAGGAATTTATTGCATGATTTTTTCTTAAAAGCTCTTTTTTAGTCTCTTCTCGTTCTAAGTATCTCTCTATTATCTCTTTTATGGCCTCTAATAATTTCAATTCATCCTCTAAAAACGGACCAAATGATTCTTGAGGTCTCTTCTCTGTATAAAAGATTTCGATTTCCCCTATATTTGCTTTATTTTGAATGGGAACTGAGATCTTCCAGTCAGAATTTTTAAAATTATGTGATAAAAAATCTGTTTGATTATATTTGATTCTTGAACAACTAATATCGGAATATTGCATTGATTTAGGTATCCTCTGAACAATTCTCTTGAACGTCTCTTCTAAGCTAAATTTTGCATTTTCAACGATTTTAGAAATATCATAGAGACACCTAATTTCTTTAACCCGTTCCTTGAGATGATGTGTTCTTTCTTTTACTTTCTGCTCAAGTTTTTCGTTTATCTTCTTTAATCTAATTTGCGCACTCTTCTTCTCAGTTATATCTAACAAAACTCCATACCACATGTAACTTCGTCCATCTATCAATTTTAAAGTTGACCTACCGTCTAACCATTTGATTTCTCCGGTATTTTTAGTAATAATTCTGAATTCCATGTTCCAAGGTTCAGAATTCTCTATAGAATGTTCAAGGGATTTTCTAAATGAATTTAAATCTTTCTGATAGATGATATCTATTAATTGTGAAATTGATCCTTCAAATTCATCCCTCGTTAGTCCAGTTAATTCGTAGATCCCTTCACTTATATATTGAATGGAAATTTCATTTTTATCCGCTAAACCAAACTGAAAAACTGCACCGGGTATATTGGCTACCAATTGATGATATTGAATATTTAAGGCTTCGAGCTGCGCATTATATCCTTTTTTTTTGGATGATTTCTCATTCTGAGCTATATTACAGTTGCTTAGACTTTTGCTTTTTTTTGTGTCTTGTTCTTTGTGTTCCAAACCAATCACCAATCAATCTCTATTATAATTAATCAATTGGAATGTTATTCAATTCTCCCAACGTATAAAACAATTTAGTTTCCTTATTTCTACTTATTTCTTCAATCTTATGTACCTCTTTCAAGAAACCTTGTTTAAAAAACCCGCACCTCTCTGTAAAACAAACAACATCTCTATTATTAAGAAATGTAAGGAACCCCAATTTTTCCAATCTCTTTAAATGTGTGTTTAATAGGTTTTTATTTAATCTAATCTTCTCTGAAAGTGTTTCTATGGAATATTTTACACTTGAATCGATTTTTAAAATAAGGTAGAGTTCCGTTTTTAAAAATTCGAATTGTCTCTGACTAATTGGAATAAGGTCCTTTTGAAAGAGTAGATTCAAAATTTCTAAAATAATATTAAATGTATTATAAAAGTATTGTCTGGTAATAGATGTTAAATAAAAATCCAATTCTATATGCGGATAACGACTCTCAAAAAATTTTGAAACTGCTCTATGTTTTTGGGAAATATAGGATCGATTAGCAAGATCGACCTTATGAAGAAAGGTGATGATTTTACATTCTGAAAGCGTATGAGTGTCCTGCTTAATTCTTAAGATTTTTATAAGAAAAGAGACGATCGATTTCAAGGAATTATTAATATCAAATACGCACAATATAATATCACTGTACTCAAATATATCCTTATCCTTTGTAAACCAATCTTTATTCTCTTGTCCAGCCAAATCAAATATACCTAAATTAGACTCGAATAGTGAAAATTGCTCAGAATTGATCCCTCTTGTTGGCTCAAGAGAATTCTTTAAAAGTTTTAGCGGATTTGCCTTTTTAAAAAATACGTTTACTATCGTGGTTTTTCCACTGTTAGGAGGACCGCAAATAATAATCTTTTTGTCTTTATCCATTATAAACTTATTATTTCCTTTTCTTATTTATCCATGAAAAGAACCTTGAAGATTTTCCTCCAAAGCTTTAATAATCTCATCACAAGAATCAAGCATCAAATTGATATAGTCTACAATCATCTCATCCGATAACTTTTTCTTCTTGGTTTTCTCTTCCAATATTAATTCACAAAAACCTTGTATGGTATTCACTCCACTTCTTACTTTAAGATTGCACGATTCCAAGGGAAGTAATTCATCCTTATTAAAATAGGTCTCTCTGATCTGTTGGGCAAATTCCTCAAAAACAGTTATATTATTTTTTAAAATCTCCTCTTCCCCTACTTTACGAAAAAGCATTTCTATCTTCTTAAAATGGACCGTAGGTATCAAAGGCTTTTCAATATGTCTAAGCAATATTATTGCATATAGTTGATTTCTCCCTCGTGCATCTTCATCTTTAATTCTTACTTTACATGTCTGAGAATAAAATTTATCGTGATTTAAAATTACAAATTTATTTTTAGTATTAAGAGCATCTCGAAGCAAATTTTTGATGAAATCTTCATCCTCATATTCTACAGGTGTATATAAACAGCTTGGACCTAAAATATGATCATACTTTCCTATTATGGTGATAAAGGGAAATTTTTCTAGATATACTGATAATTCATTTTTCTCAGAATTAATTTCATATTCCCCAGTCTTACTGACTTGGTTTTCCATATTCTTCATTATAAATTTCAATTTTTTATTGACAATTTTATAAAAAATACATTGTCATATTATTTTTCGGTAAAAAAACGTAAAATTCCAGTTTTATTTACACAATTTTAAGCTTGTATAAATAATAAAAACATACACTTTTAATTTCGAGTATTAAATGTTATAAACCTATCATATTATTTATAAAAAAAGCAATAATTCTTACCACAAATAATGAAAAAATTGAAAATAAAAATTTAGGGAAAAATTTCTAACAATCCCTTTTCAGCATCTTCAACATTATTGGCCAAGTAATAGTTTTTCATTAAAGATGAGAAGAAGGTTCTATCATCGGGATTGAAGAACTTATAGCCAAACTTTTTCCAATTTGAATAAGAAGCCAATGGGGAGAGTAAAGATACGTGGTTTTCGATCATCTCCACCAGATAGAGCGGGACTTCCTCTTTAGTGGATTTCTTTATCGCCGATATCAAGACATTATCACTTAAAGTATCCCAATCATTCTCAAATTCGAAGAGGAACCTCTTAATATCAATCTTATTATCGGCAATCAATTTCGCGAGTGCCGAAATCGCCATTTCATAACTACTCTGTTGATCCGTAGAATAATGGGGATTCGAGATGATTGTTGTAGCATAGGAATTTTTATAGGTCAAGTCTTGTTTCATGCTATATTCCGGTAAAATCCGTATTTGATTTAATCCTAAAATATTCTTAGTATCGCGTAGAGTACCGCCGTTTTCAAAGAAATCTTTATTAAAAAGATTGATTAATAACTTTTCTGCGTGAATTTCGCCAAAATAAGGATAATCAGTAGCGAACAAGAGATATTCTGACCATGATCTATTATTTATGTTTTCTTTATGATTAGATTCAAACCATTGCCGAAAATCTTTGAAAAAGTTTTTTGCCCCCTCTCCGTGGAGCATTGATAAGTCACCATATGTATTCGGTTGAACGACTGTATTATAAACCTCATAATCACCTACATTTCCTTGAGCAAAATGTGCAACTATTGCTTTAAAATGCGGTAATAAATCAGGATATTTATTTTTGAGCATATTTCGGGTATTTCGAATTAACTCCCCTAAATCCATAATAGTCTTTTTTCCACGAGTATCAAATATGATTGGCATGGAATGTTTAATAGCTTCCAACATGATCGGGATTGGTTCTCCAGTCCTAACCGCGTCGACCCATCCTTCACTTCTCGGGTGTAACTTAAGACCTCGCAAACCTAATGTTTCTCGGGCATATCGGACCTCGTTAATCGCTTTTTGTCCTTCTTGGGGGTCCACACGACAATATCCCATAATTTTTAGTGAAAAAGGTAACTGATTCGTGAAGCGTGAGATATTTAAATTACTGGCGCGATATAATGCTTCAGGTTGTTTATCTCGGAATACATCTTGAAAAGGAAATACAACAGCCATATCAATAAACGTATTAAACTTTAATTTTTCCTTAATATCGGAATATTTTTTCCCAAGCTTTTGTAAATGAGTGAATAATTTATCAGCAAATGGATATGGTTCAAAGGAGAGTGAGATCTTTACATTATTTCCATCCATTCTCGTGTGAAATGATTGCTCATCGGATTCTTCCCAATCTTCTATTATTCTTCCTTGAATCTTGCTCCAAAAATCAAAACTACCGCTTCCAGGGGCGAGAGGGTTCATCATCGTGGCTCCATCCTCATCCTTCCCAAGATGGCTGTGAGAGTCGATTACAAAGATCTCTTCCTTTCTCTTTTTTCCATTCTCTTCTATAGTCGCGACTAGCATTTTTATAATGAAATATATTGAATTTTAATGTAATTACAATGATCTACAAATCAAATTAAAAAATTGTTTTATACCAAATATCGATTTATTTAGATTATGATATAATTAAAATGTTTTGAATATATAAGATTAGTCTAACTAAGTGCGTTTGTTATTGATGAAGATCTAATTGATTTTAATTCTTAAGCGTAACTTCCCTTAGTCCCTACAGTATTTCGCCAAATGACGGTGATACCTCTTTCCTCTAAGAGGCGTATTCCTTCTTTCTTAATATTGACCGAGGCGTTCTTATCTCGGTGATGATGCGTGCCACATTCGGGACACGTCCA
>SHMW01000096.1:14216-14517 GCA_008080735.1 Promethearchaeota archaeon | reverse complement strand
ACGATTTGAAGAGAAGGATGATGTGAGAGGGGTTATCATCGCAGACAGCAGCGGTTTACCGATTAAATCCAATCTTGATATAGATATGACAGAAGAGGTTTCAGCATATATCACGTCGTTAATCGGAAAAGGTCACCAAGTTGTCGATGCGCTAAAGGAGGGTGCCCTACAATTTATTCGCTTGGAAACCTCAAAAGGCGAAATAATGATCGCGCTTGAGGAACAGCTTATTTTAATCATTCTAAAGTAACTAAACAAAGACTTTTTTCTCTAAATCCATTCTTTTTTCTACCATTCTTAT
>SHMW01000096.1:0-14206 GCA_008080735.1 Promethearchaeota archaeon | reverse complement strand
ACGCCAAAATACATAGAGTTTTATTAATTCATGGAGTAATAGAACAAATTATCAAATCAAGATTTTCTTTCTCTCGGCGACAGTGCTTGTCTTTCCGTTGATAATCATCGTATATTTCAGATCAGAGTCGGTGGAACGACAAGCTTCCCAAATTTTTTTTTTAAATTTTATGTTCGAAAATTTAAAAAAATTTATTTTGCTAAAAATATATATATTTAAAGTAGTTTCACTATTTATCTTATGAAATTAAATTGGTAAAAAGAGGATTCTAAGAAATATGAGTAAGGAAACAATTGAGCCGAAATTAGCCCAACTCATGGACCTTGTACCCGAATGTGAGGGCTTAATCGCTGCGGATACAGATGGAAATGTCATTGTTGGTCAAACTTTAACCGAGATGGATCATGGAAGCATTGCGAAAGCATGTGCGAAAATTTTAAGTGATTCAAATACACTAGGAAATGATATTGGAAAAGGTACAGTTAAAAATACAACCATCGAGTTAGAAGGCGGATATGCGGTTTTAGCGGGTTCAGAGAAACTGTTACTTATTGCTCTTGCTGGTGTAGACGGAAGAGCATCATTAGGACTACTAAAAAGGAATTTGATATCGATTTCTAATCTTTAATTTTATTTTTCTCTATTTTTATAAAAAGTGGATAAAAAATTAATTGGTTTAAATTTTTATCTTTAAATCCCTTCTTCTTCTAATAATGAATCTAAATCAGTTTTCTTCTTTTTAGTCTTTTTCTTTTCTTCTTTTTCAGTTTCTTCCTTTATTTCAGAGACTTTTCTATATACCCCTCTTCTTTTCTTTTTCGCTGTAGGTTTCGATACGGGGGTTTCAATTCTTCGTTTTAGGATATATGAATAATACAATGAGATTGCGATTATTAACGCTAAAATTGACACCATTATTAGGGTGAAAAAATTCATAAAGTTTTCAAAAATCGGGAAATCGAGCACACTGACAGATGTAGTGGTTTCAACGGTGATTATTTCACTTGTATCAATATTAGTTGCAATAACAGAAACATTTATGCTTAGCGTATTAGTTGGGATAGATTGAAAGTATATTTTATATACTAATTCTGTAGATTTGTCTGGTTCAAAGAATTGTAAGGAATATGAATCCTTTCCAACGATTTGATAAAATGGTGATATTCCTGGAAAGTTAAGAAGGATGTTTGTTATATTTAAATTAGAATCGCCGATATTAGTCAATGTAATGTCTAATATTGCTTCAGAATTTCTATAGATGGGTGGATTTCGGAAATTAGCACTAATAGATAGTTCATTGTTATATGAAAACAAAGTGACATTGATTTCCTTTATGATCCCGGTAATATTTTCTTTTCCATCCCATAATAATCTAAGTTGGACAATTCCATTCTCAACTGATATCGAGGTCGTATCTACTTGGAATGAAGTTTTTCCATCACTATCCGTCACTTGTGGAGAATCAGTAATGAGAATCCAATCAGTACCATTATAGGATTCGCAATTGACAGTTTCTCCTGTGAGAATCGTTCCGAATTCGGTGGTTAACTGTGAAGTCAAATTAAAACTTTCACCTTGAACAGGTGTTTCAGGAGTGGTTGTAATAGATTGAAATTTACTTGACTTATTCATCTGGTAGGTGTTGCTATACAACTGATAGCTACTTATGTGGTTATAATCTTGGATGTTTATAAGAAGGGTTGTTGTTCCAGGGGTGTAAATACATTTATCTCGAGGTATTTGTATGGAAGCCCCATTATCTGTGCCATCGGGTGTGTTTGATAATGACAAAATATAGCCCTCAAACAGATCTTCAGTTTGATTTACAAGAAGCCCTAAATCTTGAGAATTATAGGAATAAATTTCTTCATTATCTATATATACAGTTACTATTGTCTTCGCACCACCTAATCTAATCGGGGAATTATATCCTGGCCAAAACCCATTAGGTCCTTCAATAGTTGGTATCTGAAGTGAAATAGTGAAATTCTTTTGATCATTCCCATTGGGATTCCCGGCTCCTTCCAAGGTCTGTAAAATCGAATCATCCGTTGCCATAATCCAATTATCATTTATAGGCGATACCAATTTAACTGAAACTTTTACATTATTTAAGCTTATTCCTCTACGATTATTTTTTAGTGTAATTTTAAACTTAATCTCTTCCCCCGGATTAATGATCGATTCATTCTGCAAGAAATTTCTCAATTCTAATTCGATTTCATTTTTATAAAGGAATTTTTGAGCCATTTGTTCGTGTTTTATTGCATAGAAATTTTCTGGAAATTCATCTGTTTCATTAATGGAAGCACCAAGCAATTGATATGGATAATATTCATCATTTTTATCATTAAATCTGGAGATATCAGTCAATAGAAAGGAATTCTCATCTTCAAGTTCATTTACTTCCCTAAAAGTTAGATCATAATGGTTGATATATATTGGAATATTTCCAATCCCAATCAAGCTCCCATTTTTCCATATTATTCCGAGATAATAGGTACCCTCGGGAACTGATCCATCAATTTCCAAAAGGGTATCATTATTAAAATCATAAGTTAGCAGAGTTTTATCAAAGCTTAATGTACCTGGCGATTCTGTATCTGTGGCGTATTCCAATTCATTTGGATCGAACAATTTAGCATTCGCCGTTCCTCCAGTTGGCGCAAAAGTACTTGGGCCTGCGATATCTGCTTGGATGGTCATATTATCTTCAAACATAAATCCAGAGGTTTCCAAAAGATTTCCTTTATAATTAATATAACTGTAAATTTGATTTAGCACATTAGGACTGGTTAAATTAAGTTCATATAATCCACTAAAATTGGAAAGACTATATGGAATTACTAGTTTATCTAAAGTCTTATTTTCTTGTAAACGGGTTTCTCCGGCTGTTATATCTAATACATTTGATGATCCCTTACTGGGAGTTATCAAACTGAGATTATTATGATACCAAGGATATAAAAACCACATCTCAGTAAAATTCCAGTTCTGCAAAGTTAGCCAGCTTGAGCTCAAGGTATAATTTAATGACCATTTGATATCTCCATTGTAATCCGCGAAATAGGTTGCCTCTGAATTTCCTTGATGATAGCTCAGGGCAGAATACGACAGATTAAACAAGAAATCGTTTATTCCCGTCCCGCTCTGATTCCACATAAGAGTAACATCAAAATCATCATCTGCTCCGTCGTATATCGGATTGGGAAATTCAGCATCCCAGCTTCCAACACCCCATTGATAAATATTTTGGTAAATGAATGATTCTTCTTTGGTGTCATTTAGGGGGATGTTTTGAATCCTTAGTGTTCTATTTGAATCCACCTCAAAATCGGTTGGCATATATCCTCTAGTTACATTAAGCGTAAAGGAACTGGCATCAAAATCATTTGATTGTCCTCCTCCGCTTATCGATCTTTCGGCTAGTTCCCAACCATGTCCAATATCCATTTCTAACAGATGTTCGTTATTTTCTCCTTCTCCTTCGTCATTCCAATGAGCTATAAGGCTATATGCATTTAAAGAATTATTTGTGCTAAGTACAATAAAATAATTAAAAGGTTCAAGAGTGGTATCTGGAAAATCGTAATATGCAAGACTGTCAGCAACTACATCTGTAATAACAACTGAATCAACATAGTTTTCAGGCCAACAACTTAAAGACTCCCTGTCTTGGGTAGAAGTATCGGCTCTATATAATGATATATTAATTTCAGTGTTTGTTGCGGCTATTTCGTTTGAGGTATTCAAATGCGCATAAAATCCATGAAATATCGTATTATTTCCTCTAATATCGAATTCTAAGCCGAGTTTTGTTTCATTAGTAAAAGTAAAATTATACAAGTCAGTGGAATCAAATACCATAGTGTGATTTGTAGTGAAATTGTTCGCAAATTGAAATAAAAAATCTCCAGAATCAAGATAAGTATCATCAACCGCCTCCAATTCAAAACTACCTCCCGTATTATCTAGAGAGGACGATTGATTTTGTAGATATACTCTTACAATCTGATTATTTCCTAGACCTGATATATTTTTATCCAATTCAGTATCCCAATTTGAAGGTAATATAGGACCGATATTGTCGTGATCAGTATTAGAATTATAAAACTCCGAATTTAAATTTCCTACAAATAGAAAACCAGAGAAAATTATAAGCGTAATAACACTTAAAGCTAAGAAACGCTTTTTAACAAATCTTTTTTGATGAGACAAGAAATTACCCGTTGAATACTATTTAATATATAATTACTATAAGTAAAATTTGCAAATTTTAAAAATTTATTAAAAGTTAGAGTAGAAAATAGTTTTTAAATTATCTCAATCCTATATATTAATTAGTCTAAGAATTATAACTTTATGGGCTTGTATGTCAGAAGAAATAATACTTCAATATATAGAAAAAAAAAGAGACGAATTTATTGAATATTTTCGGGAAATGGTCAAGACTGATTCTTACAATCCACCTGGAAATGAATTAAATTTAGCTAATACTATTTCCCAGTATTTAAAAGAGCATAATATAGATGTACAAATATTTGAATATGATGAAAATAGAGCAAATCTTATTGCATTTTTGAATGATAATTTTAAACAGAAGAATTTACTTTTTAATGGTCACATGGACATAGTTCCCGCAGGTACAGAGTCAGATTGGAAATATCCTCCTTTATCTGCCTATAATAAGCGTAATAAATATATTTATGGAAGAGGGGCAGCCGATATGAAAGGGGGGTTAACAGCTATGGTTATTTCTTTACAAATTTTAAAGGAGTTAGATTTAGAAATAGAAGGTAATCTTATTTTAACGGCCGTATCGGATGAGGAGACGGGAGGAAAAAAGGGAACAAAATGGGTGTTGGAGAATAAGCTTGCAGATATTAAGTGCGATTTTGCGATAGTTGGTGAACCTACTGGATTGAGTCCTTTACCTAAAGCAATAGTGCTAGGAGAAAGAGGCCATCTCCAACTGAAAATAATTGCACATGGAATTTCATGCCACGCATCAATGCCGTCTATGGGGAAAAATGCGATACTTATGGTCAACGAACTTTTGCATAAACTTGACCAAATAGATAGTAAAATTCCAGAAATAGAACCTCCCATATCATTTGTAGAACTAAAAGATTTGATAGCAGAGGCATTTCCAAGCAAGGATATTTTCGAAAATATTTACCAGCAACAAGAATTACTACAACATCTTGTGGAATCATTAACGAAGTTCACTAAGAGTGTGACCATGATCGGAGGAGGGATAAAAGAAAATGTGGTTCCCGATCGATGTGAAATGGTTATAGACTTTCGGTTATTACCAAAGCAAGATCCTAATCAAATCTTAAATGCTCTCAAAGGTTTAATAAAAGATTTAGGATATGAATTCAAAGAACCAGAGGAAGAAAAAGCTGATGCGTATTTTACCTTTGAAATTATACATAAATCTGAGGGCTCTTATTGGGAAAATTGGAAAGATTCTGATACATTAAAACAGTTTTATGACATTGTGGGTAAAATTTATGAAAGAGATTCATTTTATATCTTATATCCTGCATGTGCAGATGCACATTATTTGCGAAACAATGGTTTTTGTTCTGATACCATACTATTTGGGCCTGGAAGTGCTTCTACAGCACATTCTGTCGATGAATATATCGAAATTGAAGATTTTATAAATGCAATAAAAACCTATACTCTATTTGCTTATAATTTTCTAAAACCCCAACAAAATCAATAAATTTTAAGAGTTATTAAAAAAACAAAACATATGTTAAATTTTGGTCTAAATTTTAATTAACCTAAAGGAAAAGAGAAATTGGAAGAGATAAAGATTGAAGATTCGGTTGTCTTAATAGATTCATCACGTTCTATGCTTCGGCGAGATTTTAAACCTAATCGCTTAACTATTGCTCTGAAATCGGTCAAAAACTTTACAAAAAGTAAATTAATGATTGATCCAAAGGACCAAATAGCTATCTTGAGTTTTGGTGATATTACCACAAAATTATGTGGGTTTTCAAATCAAGAAAATAAACTAATTGATTCACTGCAAAAGACCCAAATTTCAGGAAGAGGCGATTTACATGATGCGATAGCATTTGCCCTTCAAATTCTTGTTGAAGAGATGAGAAAAATTGGCGGAAAAATTCCAAGAATAATAATTATCAGCGATGCTAATTTTAGGAGGTCAAAAAAGCTTGAGGAAATTGTCAATATCGCTAAAGGATTAGGAATTATTATAGATTCATGTCAGTTGGGGCTAGCAGAAAGTTTAAGAGAAAATACATTAAAGCAGATTTCCAAACTCACGGGTGGGGAATATGGTTTTTTTACCAACCCCAAAGCGGTAATTAATGCGGGAAAGTCTTTTGCCTCCAAAAAGAACCTCAAAAAGACATCAGATTATTTTTCCCCTGCGAAAAAAAAAGAGATGCCTCCTTTAATAAGTGAAGTTGCCTTACCATTAAGACGCCCTACCATAATGGAAATACGGATGATGATGAACAATGAAGGCTCAGGACAAGAGAAATGCCAGATTTGTCATTCTGTAAAGTCTCCACTCACCAATTCAGATTTTTTCTCGGAGGGTCGCTATTGTCCATCATGTGATCGTCCTATGCATCTTACGTGTGCGGCTCTCTGGTCTAAAAGGACAGAATACAAAAAAAATATATTTAGGTGCCCTTTCTGTTATTTTCTCCTGCGGGTACCCTCTTCGGTATTAAAAATTGTAGGAGATGACATAGATCAGAAAAAGAAAGTCGAAATTGTGGGAGAGGAAGACAATCAAACAACAAAGATGCTCTTAATCCCGGATAATCAGATTAGAAATATAAATGCATCTTGCTCTTATTGCCATAGTATTTTTTTGGGAGATTATAATGTCTTTAAATGCGAAGAATGCGGTTCTTATTATCATAAACCTTGTCTCGAAAAAATGTACAAAGAAATAGGTGCTTGCCGATATTGCGGTTCACAAATTATTTTTGAATAAATTATTTATACTCAAAAAAACAAAATTAATCATAAATTTTTTTGAGAAGTAAATTTCAAAATTCGAGGCAATTTATATGAAATCCTTTGTAGGAAATCTCAATAAATTTTTAGAAATTGTTTTAGAGAAATATTCTGAAGTGAATTCAGCCTTCATTGTTAATAATGAAGGAATGCCAATTGCTTCTACTTCTAAACTTGATACCGATATAGTAAAAGTCGCGGCGATTATAACGGTGATACAATTTCTTTCCAAAAATTTAATTCAAGAGATGAATATGGGTTTTTTCGATCAAGTAAATATTCATTATGCTAAAGGATGGTTAATTTTGAAACAATTGGGTCCAAGCGTTATTTTAGCCATTTCTTCTTCACAAGAATTAGCCTTGAATTTCCTCTTTCTGGAAAAATCTGAGAATTTAACACAAGAATTTAAAGCGGGCTACCAAAAGATTAAATCATTAATGAAAGAAAAAAAACTTTCTACATTAACTATAGATAAAATTTATCTTTCAGAAATTTTTGATGAAAAGACCTTAGAAATATCCAGAAACGGATATCCTAAATTAAAATGGTTTTATCGCCAATTTTTATTATTTGGCGGCATTGCAGTCAAATATGATGGAAAAACAGTGAAATTCATTGAAATATTTTGAATTTTAGCTATCTAAGAAAAAATTATAATAAAAAGATAAATTTTAATTCCATTCTCTAATTTCTCTTAGATTTGATTGGATTAACATATATCCTATAAAATATTTACCATAAATCTTTATTTTATTGGAGCTTATTCTATATACTTATATCATTGAATTTTAAGTAATAAACGGAGGTATATTCACATTGTCAAAGTCAAAAAAAGGAAAATGGGTTGTCACTTCAGCTTGGCCTTATGTGAATGCCATTCCTCATTTAGGGAACTTAATCGGGAGTGTTTTGTCCGCTGACATATTTGCTCGTTATCTTAGATTAAAAGGAGAGGAGGTGGTGTTTGTATCAGGATCTGATATGCATGGAACCCCGGTAGCAGTAGCAGCGAAGAGAGAAGGGATGGATGCGGAAGATTTAGCAATGAAAAATCATGCCATTATTAAAAATTTGTTTGAAAAATGGAGAATTTCCTATGATAACTACACGCAAACTCACAATCCAGTTCATATCGAGTTTTCTCAAAATTTTTATTCAGAGGTTCAAAAAAACGGATATATTTTTGAAAAAGAAATAAAATCTCTTTATTGTAGTCATGATGCATTATTTTTACCAGATCGATTCGTAGAAGGAATATGTCCTCATTGTGGTTTTGAAAATGCCCGTGGAGATCAATGTGATAAATGTCAAAAACTCTTGACTCCACTTGAATTAAAAGAACCTCGTTGTGCTATATGTGGAGAGACACCAGAAATAAAAAAAACAAAACACTGGTATATGGATTTTCCTCAATTACAAAAAAGATTGGCAGAGATAATACAAAATAATGAAATAATCCCCCAGAACGCGCGACAAGTATGTTTAAATAGTATTAATGAGGGATTGCCCGAGCGAGCAATAACCAGAGATTTAGAATGGGGGATTCCAGCTCCCTTTAAAGGAGCGGAAAATAAGTCTATATATGTGTGGTTTGAAGCAGTTCTCGGGTACATTTCCGCTGTAAAAGAGTGGTCAGAGAGGATAGTAAAGGAATCTTCCAAATTCGATTATTATTGGAAAGATCAAGAAACGAAAACTGTATATTTCATTGGAAAAGACAATATTATCTTCCATCTTATTGTTTTCCCGGGTCTGCTTATGGCATATAATGATAATAAAAAGGAAGATGAAAAATTCGTGCTTCCATATAACGTGTCCTCAACCGAATTCTTAATGTATGAAAATGATAAATTTTCTAAATCTCGTGGTGTGGGAATTTGGATTGATGAGGCTCTTGAAATCGCCCCACTGGATTATTGGAGGTTTAATTTAGTCTATAATAGACCAGAAAAAAGTGATACATCGTTTTTATGGTCGGAATTTGAAAATAATATGAATACCTTAAACGATGTGATTGGAAATTTTATTCACAGAACACTAACCTTTATTAACAAACAATTTAAGAGTAAAATTCCTGAAAAGATAGATTTAGATGAGACAGATATAAATTTTATTTCAAAAATCAACTCAATATCAAACAAAATAGGACATTTTTTAGATAATTTTGAGATGAGAAAAGCTATTCGAGAAATTGTTGAATTTGCACGGGAAGGCAACATTTACCTAAACGAAAAAGCACCTTGGCATATTATTAAGAAGAATAAAAAAGCAGCAGGTCATGTGTTTCATTTATGTGCGCAATTTGTATACGCCTTAGCGATTCTACTCAGTCCATTTATTCCCGAGACTTCTGAAAAGATTCTTGAATTGTTGAATATTGAACAAAATCTTAATGATCTTGGATGGGAAAGTATTAAAGAAAATGCATTAGAAACTGGGCAATCAATTAAGAAGGCCCAACCGCTTTTCCAAAAGTTAGATATTGAGGACATTAAAAAAAATCTGGTAAATATCAAAAAACAAAAAAAGGAAGGAAAAAAAATGGATTATATTTCTTATGACGATTTTAAAAAATTAGATATTCGAGTCGCAAATATAGAAAAAGTTGAAGAGGTAGCTAATGCAGATAAACTATACAAATTAACGATATCCGTGGGTGATGAATTACGAACATTAGCTGCTGGACTAGCAAAGTACTATAAACCGGAAGAATTAATTGGAAAGAAGATAGCGGTTTTGATAAACCTCGAACCAAAAAAGCTAAGGGGAGTTCTAAGTGAAGGTATGTTATTAGCTGCTGTAGAAGGAGATCAAGTTTCTGTTCTAACACCCGATAAGGATGTTGAATCGGGAGCCAAAATAGAATAAATAATATTCTAATTTTTTGAATTTTTAATTTTAACCATTTTTATTGATGGATTATAATTTTAAACTAAACACTGGAGTAAGACGAGCCGTTAATCTTCCCAAGTTTAATTGAACTGCTTTAAGTACTACCTCACGTTTTCGATATTCATATTGTAAATCGGATACTACTCTCACAATTTTCAGTCTATTTTTTCCTTTTTTCAAACGACAAACAAAATATCGTTGGTCCTTATATTCTAGCACATTAATTACATCTTTAATATCTGGAAAAGCATAGCCCGCTCCATGTGGGGTAATATTGGCATTTTCTAATCTATCATTCACCTCCAATTTTTTCGCTCTTTCATAAAAGCCTAAATTCATCATAGTCTGTTTAGTCAAGTTATTTGTACCCTCCATCAAATATGCTGAAATATCAGAACGTAACGCAATAGGAAAGGTACTCGAATTAATTAAATCACATTCTATATCCGTGCAGTTACTCCCTAAGTAGATGCTATTGTAATCTTTAAGAAATTGATGAGGTTGATTACAAATAATTGTAAATTCATTTTCAAATAGGTGTTGAGCAATTATTTCACGTTTTTTACAAGAAAATTCTAAGGCTCTTTTATTTATTTCCATATATTCATCTGCATCTGAATCTAATACAATATATTGAGTTCCGAATTTGGTTTCTTCCTTAATTGACATATTTTTAAGATTTTCAGATTTATCAATATATACGCCTATACCATAGGTATCATCTCGCAATTCCGGAGCGGAGCCATGAATTAAGAAAATATAGGGCGGATATTCCATATCTGTTAAATTATTGGTTTTAAAACAACTTATGAAATGATTACTTATGCCATAATCCCAATTTAACCGAATACCATCGAAATATAATTCTTTAGATTTTATTTCGTCTATTTTCTTGATGATTTCATAAGGATCCATCATCTCCCAAAGTCCAAGGACTAAGATACCACAATGATTCGGTTTTGTATTAAGGAAAACAATTTTATCATCACCAGCACCCCATTCTAATTTACCTCCATATCCATAACCTGAATTCCATCGATATCTATTCCTAGAAATAGTCTCATCTGGAGAAGATATAAACAGAGCATTAGGTTCGAATCCATACTTCTCTAGGATTAAGTGCATTTGCGCTAGACCATATTTCATATTTTCTTTACACAGACTTGAGGTACCATCGTTTAATCCCGTAGAGAAAATAAACTCAGAACTCCGTGCAAGTAATTCTTTTCTTGACAGATCTGAGACTTCTCTATTTACAATTTTGGGTTCCATCGAATATCCAACAGTAGATTTATATTATTAATATCAAATCTGCATTTATATTTTTTTACGCTTAAAACAATAAATCATGAAAAGAAACCTAAAATGACTTTAATGGAGCATTTGTCCTATTATATTTAGAATATCATCGGGAAATTTTTCAATTTTGCCTTGAGCAATAAATGAGCTTCCACCTCCTTTTCCCCCAAATTTATTTAATAATTTATCCAAAATCTCTGCTGCGCTAACATTCTCATAATTCGTAACTATTTTTAGGACTTGATTTTCTAATTTTAAAATTAACAATATTTTATCAGCTAAACTATCAAAGAATTCGTTTAATATATCAAATTCTATTGGAAATGATACATATGATATTTTTATATTATTTTTTATCAAAGATGGATTGCTTACTACTAATTCTAAAAGTTCTTTTTTCAAGGATATATTATTTTCAACTAATTTTTCTGAATTTTCAATTTGGCAATTGATACGTTCATTAACTTCACTTAGAGGGATCTGGAATTTTTCAGAGATGTTTAGAAAATCTATATTATATTTTGCTATGTATTCTATAGCTTTTTTGCCTGTATAATATTTGAGTTTCTTTCCTTTTTTAAACTCAAAGACTAATATGGGTCCTATCTCATTGGAATATTTTACATGAGTACCTCCACAACAGGTTATGTCATAATCCTCAGTGAAAACTAACCGCACTTTTTTTTTGTTCGGAATTGTTCCTCTGAGTTGTGGTTTATAATTTTGAGCCTCTTCAAAAGGTACCAATTTTTGAAAAATCCTTAATTTTTTTTGGATAAAGAATTCATTAGCAGTTAATAGAACCTTTAATAGCTGTGAATCGGTTATTTTTTGAGACAAATTTAATACCACAAAATCATCTCGAATTTTTACCTTGTTAGTGTTTATATCAAATTCTCTTTTTAATATTGCGGACAATAGATGTTGAGAGGAATGCGACTTCATGAGTCCATATCTATGATCCCAATCAATTTTCCCTTTTATTTTGTCTCCAATTTTAAGCCTTCCTTGTAAATCTGATGAGATATGATGAATGATATTACCATTCAGAGAGGATGTATTATCTACTTTAAAAATTTGATTATCTTTTTCTAAAATTCCTTTATCACCCGCTTGGTTTCCGCCTTCGGGATGAAAAACGGTTCTACTCAAAATAATTCCATCCCTCACAATCTCATCAATCCTTGCGTTAAATTCCCTCTTATAGGGCTCATCCCAATATAACCTTATCGTCATCATTATAATCAAATCCTAAATTGATAAAAATTTTAGTATTATGGTATGACATTAGAATTTATTGAGGCATACTATTATTTCTGGACTTTCTAAACTTTTATTTAATAATGAACTATATTTAAATATAATACTCAGATTATTGATGCTCAAGTTGGATTTTGTTATTATTTTAATCAATCAACTCTAATAAAGAATGGGAACCAAACTGTTATGACCTTAAGAGAACGTTATATTATATACGATTCAATAAAAAATTTCAGAGAATTAGGAGAATTTAAAGGTTCTTGTATCACAAAATGTAAAAATGACACAATCATATTCTCCGATAAACTGTATTCAAATGAAAATATTATAGAAATTCCAAAAGGGCTGAAGATAGGATTCGAATCGATTTCTGAACAGAAAAAAGAGGCTTTTTCAAAGAGTGCGCGCTACGAATATGATATAAAAAAAGGAGAAATTGATTATTCTGTATTAGTACCCGAAGAAGAAATTGAACAATTTGACCAAGAGCGCTTTTCAGAAACATTTCCTTATGCTATAAATTTATTGCATTCCGCAGGATTATATTTGTCCGAAAATAATTTTAAAATTAACCATCTAAATTTTTTTAAAGGAGAAATTTTAAAAAATCCTGTCGCATTAATTCGGAATGGTATTTGTCTTGCTGATCGAGTTGTTATTGACCAACAAGGAGACCCAATATTCTACGGGGCTCTAATTATTGGAAGAAATGAAGAGAATGATCTTTCTGTAAGTTATGAATCCATAGTAAACGTGGATGATGAATTAATCGATTATATTATTATTTTAGGGATTGAAGCAATAAAGGACTGAGAAAGGGGGTAATTTTGATGTTATTATGGGAAAATAAAGAGCAAAAGCTTTTAAGAATCTTAAAGAGTGGAATAAACCCTTTCAGAAGATTTGTGGCTACGGGAGAGATAAATGAACCGCTGGGTGTTGTTGATTCAAGAGTCGAACTCCTTAATAATATCGATCAAGTTATTAAACTTAATGAAAATTGTATTTTACCACTAATCGGAGATGTTGGAATAGGTAAAACTCATGTATTCTGGACTTTAAGAAGAAAATTGAAAAAAAATTTCAACGTAATCCATATTTCCTTGGATAATATTTACAAAAAATTTTATTATAATTTATATTCTGAATTTATTGACGAATTGGGCGTTATTTCTCTAAGAAAAATTACAAATAAATTATGCCATAAATGGGGAGCATATAAAAAAAGATATGGATTTTTTCCGATAGTGGATATCAAAAAAGCAAGAAATAATGCTTTCAATGAATGGAAGTATACTTATCAAGATAATTCTGCCCTCGAAGATTCCATTAATGTCATAACTGCCCACCAATTAGATCCATATAAGCGTCTTGAAGCGGAGAATTATATTCTCGGTGAGCTGATGAATATTAGAGAGCTGAAAATGCTTAATGTTGAGAATGATTTAAGAAAGAAAGAGAATGCTTTTACAATGTTGAAGATACTCATTGAAAATTCTAAATTGGGTACAATCATATTTATAGATGATTTTGAAAGAATCATGTCTTTTTTAAAATCAGAGGAGGAGAATGAAACGGTTTTCGATTCCAGTTGGCTTTATGGAGCAGAAGACTCGCCCGATAGCATAGCTGCTAAAAAGGTATTAAAAAAGATAATGGGTCTTTTAACTATTCGAGGTTTGAGAATACTAATTACACTTAACTCCATCCATTCCTTAGAAGAAATAAAAGATCTTAT
>SHMW01000095.1 GCA_008080735.1 Promethearchaeota archaeon | reverse complement strand
ATAGGGTGATTCGGCGATCTGTATTCTGATAGTGGACAGTCCCGGACCTAAGTCGTTGATGATCGCTGCCATCGTGTCGTTGGTGATGGTAATCAGTCCGCCATTCGCGGTCTCGTCTATCATATATGAGGTAGTATAATTAAGCACATTCACGCCGTTAGGGTTGATAAAGTCAATATAGGCGTAATAACTATGATTATCCTCGAAAATGCTGGTCGAAAGAGCTTCTAACTCGGATGCGGAGTATTGTTGCGTGAGGCTGTCGATACTCTTGGTAATACCCGTTGGGATCGGGGTAGCTTCTTGGGCATAAATATTAATCTCGATCGGTTCTAACTCGTCCGGAATCCCCAGTACCTTATGCACCACCGATGACGGCTCTGTGGGTCGTAAGTGTTATGTAACAGACCCGATTGCCGAAATAATTGAGGAAAATAATATCGACCTAATCCTTACTTGTGGTCCTGAAGTGATGATGAGAAGGGTGTTAGAATTAGCAAATGAGAAAAATATTGATCTGCAGGCTTCTCTTGAGCGAAAGATGAAGTGCGGAGTTGGATTATGTGGTTCTTGCTGTGTGGGGAAAGAAAATGATATTGCAGTCTGTAAAGAAGGACCTATCTTTTCAAAAGGCCAATTAACTCAATTCCCTCAATTTGGAAGCTATAAAAAATGAAATTTTAACATCTTAATCTTAAATTTTTCTTTTTATCGATTTTTTGAAATTCTACTTCTATCTGTTTTATCATGATTTTCTTGAAATACAGATTCTGATACTAAAAAACATAATTATAAAGATTTTGTATTCTTTTTCAATTAAAGTTGTCCGATAAAAGATTACTAAAAGGATTCTTGTTTGCATCTATTTCTATGCTATTGGTGAGCCTCCAACCAATAATTGCATTAGCGCGAGACTCCAGTATTGATGCATACATTTTTGCGTCAATTACTTGCTTTTACCAATCCATATTTTTCCTCCCAGTGATGATTCTTCAGAGAAGAAAGTTGAAAACTCAAGCACGTAATCCAAGATTGGAATCCTCCGGAGATAATGAATTTTTATCCTTGCTGGATGGATGGAAAAACAAGAAAACATTCTCTGTCATTCTATATCTCGGAGTTAATTTTGCGATTACCCAAGTATTATTTTATTATGCGTTTGATTTAGCGGGGGCAATAAATGGTTCACTTAGTCAAAAAACTACCGTCATTTTTGCATTAGTGTTCGGTTATGTGATCAATCGTGAGAAGATAACGATTAAACAAGTAGCATTCTCTATTTTACTATTATTTGGCGTACTATTAGCAACCACTCAAGGTCAATTCAGACTATTGGAAATAAACTTAGGGGTCTTTTTAATGATAATCGTTGCAATGCTATGGATGTTAGCTCATAGTATCACCAAACCGATTTTAGATAGAAATGAGATTATATCTTCTCAGATTGTCTTCAGTCGAAATTTGGTGAATTCGATCATTCTAATTTCAAGTTATCTCTTATTTTTTCCTTTAGATAATTTATTAGTACTTCTCAATCCTACGAATCAATTCTTTTTCATATTAATGTCTCTTAACTACAGTATCGACCTATTTTGTTGGTATCTAAGTTTAAAATATTTGGATGTATCTAAAGCTACTATAATTATTGCTCCAACTCCGATAGTAACCGCGATTATCTCCACGTTCCTATTTGGAGAACTCTTCTCCATCTTTCATCTATTCGGTATGGCTATTATAATAATATCGATCGTTATAATAATGTTGGAAAAAGAGGAGAAAAAAGAGAAAACAAAAATAAAAAGGATATAATTTTTATAATCGATTAGCTAGTACTACTGGGTTTTGGCATAAAATTATATAACCATAAAGCAAATTCTCGTGGATTTCTCGATTGCATAATAACTCGGCCAGGTCCGGTCAGCTGAGCGACTAATCCTTCTCCAGAGAGAAAAGTAGATTTCAACCCACCTACCTTCTTTATATCAAACGAAACACTGCTTTCCATAGCTACTAAATGTCCGTTGTCGCAATTAAAGATTTGTCCTTCTCCTAATGTAATTTCATGGAAAGCACCCATCGCACCTATGAAAAGATCACCTGGTGCAGCTAAAGCGTCAACTTGCAAGAAAAATGCTCGCTCCCCACCAAAAAAAGAACGTTTTAATCCTAAAAAGTTTGTTTGGGTGTCAAAATGCATCGAACTTGCCACAAAACATCCACTAAAAAGAACCCAACTTTCATTTTTCTCTAAGGGAATATGCATAACATCTCCCGGAAACGCGGGAGCTAATCCCAAATATCCATCATCTTGTGCATCAAATGTGTTCATAAAAAATGTTTCACCAGCCAACGCACGTTTTAATGATTTAAAAAATCCCTTGGAAGCCTTTTTTGTAGATATCTCTAAGGTGGGATCAAAATAGATCATTGTTCCACCCTCGCATTGAATTTGCTGTCCTTTTTTAAGATTTATTCTTATATAGGAAAAAGTAGGTCGCTCTAAAACGTCAAATTCATATTCTACTCCTTGCATAATTCATCAATTTGTTTTATTGTGAGTATATGATAATCATGAGTGTTTTTAACCTTTGCTATATATTAACTGTATTTTTAAGTTGAAGCGTTTCTAAAATATCTAAATCATTTTTCGATTTTATTATCTCTCCAAAAGAGCAAATCTTCAAATTTAGAACGCCCAAAAATGTTGAGATATGCCTCCTCCAAATCATCGGAATCTTTTAAGGCTATTATTTCTTGAGTAGTACCCTCTAATTCTAAAATACCTTCTTTTATTATCCCAATTCGATTACATAATTCTTCTGCGACATCTAACAAATGGGTACAAATAAAAATAGTTTTATTTGCTTTTTTCGATAAAAGACTTATAAGATCCTTTACCATTTTCGAGCCTACCGGGTCTAAATTAGATGTTGGTTCATCTAAAAAGATGATTTCGGGATCATGAAAAATGGCTGCGCAAAGACATAATCTCTGCTTCATTCCTCTTGAATATTCTTCAATAAGATCCTCTTTTCTTTCATATAATTGAAAAAGTTTTAATAAGTCTTCCGATCTGCTCATAATTAGTTCTTTCGGCAAATAATATAATTCACCTACAAACTCGAGGTATTCTACTGCAGTTAATTTATCATAAAGGGCTGGGGACTCTGGAAGGTATCCAGTATGTTTCTTTATTTTATTGGATTGGGTAGCTAAATCAAAACCATAAACTTTACCCTCCCCCGAATTTGGTTTAATTATACAGTTTAATATTCTTACGGTTGTTGTTTTTCCAGCACCATTGGGGCCTAATAACCCATATGTTTCTCCAGATTTAATATTTAAATTTAGATTGTTAACCGCAATAATCTCACCATATTTTTTTTTAAGATCCTTAGTAAAGATCGCAAGATTTTCTTTCATTTATTCACACTCAATTGTTATAGTGATATGTCCTTTCCACTAGAATTTAATATAATTATTCAAGATTAATTATAATAGAATATTTAAATTCACATAATTCAATATTTTTCTAGATTAATATTTAATCCAAAATGCTTCTATAATGTTAGGTAAAAAGAATATTAAAATTTGGTGGGCAATCAGTAAGAAAGAATTTAGAATTTTTACCTATAGAATCAGAAAAAGAAGAAAGACAGTTTTAATTTTCATTAGTTTAGTTCTAATTTTTTGGGGTTTTTATTTTGGACCAAATATCATAACTTCGGTATTTCCTGAAATATTTCATATATATGCTTATGAATATAGAGCACGATATAGCGATTTTCTGGGGTTTTTGTTTACGATTTGTTTTTTAATCAATCTATTGGTTCCAATCTATGATTCCTATAGAAAATCCGAAGTAGACTTAAAAGAGTTGTGTCTTTCTGCTCCAATAAGATTGAATGACATTTTTTTTGCCGATTTTTTATGGCGAATTCCTTTTTATATATTAGTAGTTCTTATATTGGGGCCATTAATAGCGGGTACAATAAATCTGATAAAAATTCTCACAATCGTGGAAATTTTTTTACTATATTCATGTCTTTTAGGTAATTTCATCTTCAGCCTTTTAATTGGTTCTATTTTAATGGTTTATTTGGAAAGGAGAATACTTAATACGGAGAAGATAAAAAAGAATAGCGTGTACGTAATTTTTATCATAACTTTTTTAATTATTGGATTTGTCTATTTACTTCAATTTCTTATTTTCTATTTACAACAAATTCCCGAATTAAACTTTATTCTCATTATTTTCCCCTCGTTTTGGTATTCGAATATCATATCATACATAATCGATCCTCAGTTACTAGTTTTAACTGATATTAATCTCATTCTTTCAATTTTCGCGTCTATTTGTATTCCTTCCTTAATTGTGATAATATACTATAAAAAATTGGATAAAATAGTTGAGATGGACAAATTCAATACCAAATCTGAACGTGGGAAAAATCCAGTCTTTTTTTCTATTATAGAAAAGCTCTCGATAAGAAAATGGAAATCTTTAGTGTTAACTCAAACGAAAGAATTTGTAAGAGATAAGGAAAATTTAGTAAAATTGATCTTTTCAGCCGCAACAATTTTTATTTCCGGAGTCGTTTTGCTCCTCTCTTATGACCAAATAAAAACGTTATATATTTTTGAGGAAGCAGGTTTGACTGATATAGACATAATGGATTTGAAGTTTTTAGCAATACCCTTATTATCTTGGTTGGGATCCTTTCTTATAGCAGTCTTAAATGCGGTATATTCTTTCCTAAAATCAAAAGATTTAATATTGTATTATAGAAAATCTCCCAGAGGGGTTAAAGCATTACTTTTTTCTTACTTCTATTCCCAAATCCAATTGATATTTCTGATAGATTTTGTGGTAACTATTGCGATTTCTTTATTATATATGTTTAATATAATTCAGATAATCTATTTCTTCACAATGTTTTTCTTTTATGGGGTGATGTCAGTAGGATTAGAAATTGGTTTTCAATGTCTAAATCCTTTATTTAAGTATAAAACAAAAGTTGTACTTATGAATATATATTATATCCTATTCGTACAGATAATCTCATTCTTTATAATATTGATGATTCTAATTCCAATTATCCCTAATGAAAGTGCCCATTTCGAAATCTTAACCCAGATATTTCTATTACATCTAATACTAATGTATTGTACTTTTATGCCGATAATTTTAATTTTAGGATACAGAAAGCTTAAAAAAATCGAATAAGAGTTATTTTTAGGTAATTTAATGCATAAGTAAGATATTTATTTTCCCTACTATTATGCTTTTTTCATTTGAGTATATAGAAATCTGATTGAAATGATTAAGATAGATGGAACTAAAATATATAAGAGATTTATGGGATTAGAAAAGAGATCTATCAATACTCTTAAACCAACTTGGGATGGATTTATAATAAAAAGATATACCAAAATAAACATATATACTGAGATTAAGAATATTAGGGCAAAGAAATCCGCTTTTAGATTATAGGCAAGGAATAATAATATGAATAGAAAAACCATCGCATATAATATTTGCATTTTTACGAAAATATTCTGCTAATTTGATATAAAAATAAAAAAAAATTGAAATTTAGGATTTGTGATAAATCATTTTCTTCTTTCTTAACACATAAATAAGCCCAAGAATGCTTGAAAGCGAAATTCCAATGAGCAGAATGAGTTCATATCCTGGAATTCCTCCTCCGTCAGCAGAGCTTTGTATAGAAATTATGGTATCGGTACCATAGTTCATAGATGCATGCTCAAGTACTCCATTCTCATCCCAATCTATATCTAACTTGACATCGGGCAATGGGTCCGGCATATTCATAGTCATATCCCTAAAGGTGATCTTCGATTTATCATAGTTTTTTCCAATAAATAAAAGCATAGAATATTGTGCTTGAAATGCTAGGGCTTCCATAGGAGCGAGGTATTCAGTTTCGAGACCTTCGGGATCGAATATATATATTTCATCCCTTATCCATGGAGTTTCTTGGAATTGACCAAGACCAGGATCTATCGAAAACGTGAAATTGATCCATGTGGTATTAATTCCAGGGAGACCTGGTACAGAGGTTACATTATTTATGTCAAAGCGTAGTTTCATTCCAGCAGCTAATGCCGCAAGTTCCGATTCTTGACCCGTGAAGGCACTTTCATACATATCTTCAAAAAGTTTCCATAATTCATCGATTAGTTCGTTTATTGATAATTCATACCAAGGTTCTGGAGCAGTTGTAAAATTATAGATTGAGAGATTATACAACTCGGGTAGAGTACTGTTCATTTCATAAACCATTCCTAGAGTAAGACTATTTATCATTTGCTCGCCTGTATCAGACGCATTGAAGGGACTTCCTTCTTCGGATAAAGATTCATTTATTCCGAGTTTGATGGTATCTATAAACATTGACATATTGGTATCCAAAATACCTGGCATCATAGTATTATTAAAATTAATGAGAACTTCCTCAACTAAAGTAGATATATTCATCGTATTCCAATCTTCAGGAATAATAGTTGTATCATTATTCGCCATCATCATGGTATAATTAAGTAGCTCGGTCATATCACATTTCGTAAGATCTATGGTTAGATTTAAATCGGTTTCGGTACTTAGAGAATAATTGAGCTGCCATACGGCCATATATATCATTTTGCTCATATTCAATTCAAAAAATGCATCATTGAACTGTTCTGATGGAAATTCTGGATTTTCAGTAGCGGTAGAGTTAACAAGATAAGCAATGAACTCAATAAAATTGATATCCAATCCAGGAAACATGCCTGCCAAAAAGCTGGATGTGTTTAAACTTGACCATCCTCCTGGAATTTCAAATGTATCTCCCGTTGCATCCTTAAGTAGATTATTCATGAAATTATCCATCTGCCATCCTATTAATTCCTCGATGGTTAATATACTCCAATTTAGGGGCATCATTCTCCCCAATTCTGGAAATTCTGATTCCGTGTTGTTTACGATTTCATTTATCACATCGATTAATGTATAGTCGGTTGCATTAAAACCCTCGATAAGCTCCTCTGCAAAGATCGTCAAATTCATTGCCATCCAATCTCCTATTTCTAGCTCATAAGTACTGTTAAGATAACCAACTAGGGAAACAATAGTCTCTTCAACTAAATCAGTAACATTCAAAGACTCCCAACCATCTGGTAAGAATGGAGATGAAAAATTAAGAAGTATTTCCTTCATAAAATCCGAGAAATTTAGGTCCCCTAATGAACCTAATTCATTCTTGAAATCATCTTTTACACCTTCCATTTCTGCTATAAGTTTATCTAAGGTTGCTTTACTCATTTTGACTTCGAATTCATATCTGTCTCCTTTTGATACTCCAACATATCCCGGAACGGCTTGAGCGGCTGAAAATCCTTGGAGTGCGGTCATTGAAAGCATTAAACTTATTACGGTTAAGGTCATTAAAATTTTCTTTTTCATGTTTTATCATTAGATTTATTTTACTAAAACGTAAAGCCTTAAGAAGACAATATGTCTTCCCAATATTTAAATATTGTAGAATATCCTACATTAAAGTGTTAAATCTTTGCACTAATCCCTTTATCTTTTAATAAAAAAGATTGAATATTAACATACAAATTTCCATATTATTTCAATTCAAATAAAAAGTGATTTCTATTCTCATCCACTAAATAGTGTTAAAAAACAGATAATAATTGATCAAAAAAATTGCGTGATATTAACCCTTATTGATAAGGTTCAATAATTTTTAATACATTAGCGTAATCTATTCCAAGCTTTTTTACCAGTGAAAATGTGGGACTGCCTCGTGAAGACCATTCTCTTTTATCATATACAGCATCTTGAAGCTTAGTAAATTGTTCTTCTCTATATTCCCGAAGTTTTTTTATTTTATCTAGGGTGGATAATCCATCGAGCGAAATGCCAAACTCTTCTTTAAGTTGGGAATCGTATCTTTCTTCTCTACTCTTGTATTCAAGCTTTGTTACGGGGCCCATTGCCCTATAAGGAATATTTGAATCATTCTCTTTTAATCCTTTCCCTTGGCGGATATTGAAAATTCTCTGAAAATTATACACACGCTCTGACATTCGAATTAAATCATCGGGAGTGGTGTTTTGACCGGTGACCGCCGCATAATAATCAGCATACCACTTTACATGCTCGGGAATTTTTGCTTGTACCAGTTCGCCTGTTTTGGGATCTTTTATCGGGAGTTCATGATTATTGGGAGGGGGCACATCGTTCCAAGGAAGCTTACACAGTCCGCATAAACTAAACCATGTTCTCCAATACGGAAACCATCGTAGTGCGGCTGCCTTATCCTCAAATGTAGGTATTGATTCTCTTACCACATCTTCAAATATCAACCACGCCTCATCATGTTGGGGGCCTTTATTAGTAAATGCATAACCTCCTTGCTGAGTTAACGATTCTTTAGTAACATATTCAGAAAATTCGAGTCCTTTATGTTCCATTCCGATGTCATGCAGAAATTGTGGATCAGCACCATACTTGTCCGCAAAATACTTCTTCATATGGCGCACTCCTTGACCTATGATAAGTCCGAACCCTTCGCCTCGTGCCATTTGATGAATCAATTCCATTCCCGCTTCAGGGTTTCCGAACTCTAACTCAATCCCTCCAGTGATATCTTTTGTTAAAATACCTTCTTCATAACATTCCATTGCGAAAGCAATACCCGTACCGACCGAAATAGTGTCCAATCCGTAAGTATCGCAATAAAAATTTGCTTCTATTACCCATTTTGGGTCCCAGATTCCCCAGTTTGAACCACACCCAGCTATAGTTTCGTATTCTGGGCCATCCACAATAACTTCCTTTCCTTTAAAGGGTCCAGTTAATACCGTATGGCCACGTGTATAGTGAGAACAACTGACCGAACATCCGAGCCAACAAGAATCACCTCCTTTTCCGGCACCCTCGAATATTTCAAACCAGACACCTCGCTTATAGGGAATATCCTTTCCCGATATTTCCCGATGCTGTCCAAAACGGTAATTTTCCGTGGGAAGTAAATCTGTGACGTTCATAATATCCGGTAAATATCCCGTACCAACATACCTCATTTGGTTTTGTGAGGGGTCATATTTTACAATCTGTTTTTTGTGTTTTCTTCCTAATTCTAATAGTTTTTCTGTATCTGCGGGATTGTTTTTTTTCACATCATATACAGGAGCTCTACACACGAGGGCTTTCAGATTTTTATCCTTAAAGACCGTTCCACAACCCCCTCTTCCCGCTTGCTTATAGGATGCCCAATTCCTTTTCCGACTGTACCATGAAAAATTCAGCATCCCCCATTTGGAATGTTTAGCTGCGGGACCCGTACTTACTACGGATGTCATTTGCTTATCCAATTCTGATTTACCCTGAGCATATCCTTCTGTAAGTTGCTGGGTTAATTGATGAGCATACTCGGATAATTCATCTGAATCTTCCACTTGCTCAATTGAGACGACATGATCTTTCCCATTAATAAAAATGATAACTTCTTCTTCAGCCTTGCCTTGTATTTCAATGGCATCAAATCCAGAAAATTTAGAATACGGTCCAAAATGTCCACCAACATTGCTATCGATAATAATTCCGGTTAATGGAGAGATGGTAGTGACTATAGACTTTCCTCCGCCCGGATAATACGTGGACGCACCCAAGGGTCCAGTTGCGATACAGATTTCATTTTCTGGATCATCCCACTTAACGATCCTATCTTTAGGGAGCGAATTCCACATTAGCCATAAATCAAAACCCTTCCCTCCAATAAATTTCTTTCTCATTTCTTCTGAAACGGGTTTGATCTTGATCTCATTAGTCTCAAGATTTATATAAAGGGTACGGTTGGTATACCCACGCGTCATATCTTGGTGCTTATATTGTTTCTGTGCGAGTAATTTCACTTTTGATCGATAAAAATTAGTTATATGAGGTGTATATAATAATTATTCAAATTGTTCACATAAAATTAATTTTAAGATTTTTAGATCCCTCAAGCTATAAAAGTTTATAATTTTTCATTAGTTTTACAAATTATCGTGGAAAACGAGAACTTAAAAAAGGGGATATTATTTGGTATTTTTGCAAATTGTTTTATCGGTCTCCAACCCATTGTAGCAAATGCGCGACCTGACTTCATTGACCCTTTTATTTATGCTGCATTAACTGTGGTCTTTGAATCAATCGTTCTTTCGCCCGTAATGTTTCTAAAGCGAAGGAAAATTAGAAAACAATATAATATGGGCCTTATTTCTCAAGAAGATTTTCACTCGCTCTTATATGGATTTAAGGATAATAAAGTATTGCTATTATTTATCGGGGCTGTATTTGGAGGTGGTCAAATACTCTTTTTTATCGGATATGGGCTCGCAGGATCCATTAATGGGGCATTAGCCCAAAAATCTACAATATTTTTCTCCTTACTCTTTGGTTTTCTGCTATTAAAAGAAACTATTACTAAGCTACAGATTATTTTTTCCGCATTTCTATTTTTTGGTCTCATTTTGGCAGTCACCGAAGGATCATTTAATTTATTAGAGATAAATCTGGGTGTGTTGATATTAATCTTGTTAACTTGTCTCTGGATGCTCGCTCACACGCTTACGAAACCTATATTTCAGAGAAAGCAGGCAGTTCCTTCCCAAATGGTTGTGTTAAGAAACGCAATCGGAGCGATTATCCTTTTCGTGGTGTTTTTTGTATTCTTTCCCATTAGAATGATCGAAATGCTTTCTAATCCCGTGATTATTTTTTGGGGATTTATTATGGGGGCCACATATGGTATTGGTCTATTTTTCTGGTATCAAACGTTATCTCATTTGGATGTTTCGAAAGCTAGCATCCTTGTATCTCCTACTCCAGTCGTGACAGCGATATTTGCAACAATTTTTCTTAATGAGGTATTTACTATTGCCGATTTATTAGGTACTTTGATTGTGATTATTTCTATTGTGGTTATAATGTGGGAAAAATGACAAGCATATGTTAAATTTGTTGTACATTCTTAAAAATAATACTAGAAATTTAATATAAAATTTAGAGATGAAATTTGATTATAGATTAACTTTAATCTACTATTCAATACAAATATTTTAATATTCATATTCATTAAATATTACATGTTAACCATATTATACAAATAAAAATTAAAACATAAAAGCATTTTAAACATTAATTATGTCAGATAACGCAATCGTTAAGGTAAGGAACTTAAAAAAATATTTTGAGAATGTGAAAGCGGTTGATGGTATATCGTTTAATGTGAGTAAGGGCGAAGTATTTGGGCTTTTAGGTCCCAATGGAGCAGGAAAAACAACAACTATTAAATTACTTCTTGGTTTGCTTGAACCAAATGAAGGAGAAATGGAGATATTTGGCTTAAATCCCGAGCGCAATGATGTCCAGATAAAAGCGAATACGGGTTATGTTAGTGAGGAGCCGCTTATTTTCAAATCATTAACTCCGAAGGATATTTTTAATTTTATTTCCTCTATACGTGAACTTAACGAAGCGGAGGTTCAGGAACGGGCTAGAGAATATTTAGAAAGTCTTGATGCTATGGAATTCTATGAGCAAATGGTTGCGACCTTATCTCATGGAAATAAACAAAAGATGCAAATCATCTCTGCAATCCTTCATGATCCGAAATTATTAATTCTTGATGAGCCTTTAGCGGGATTAGATGCAAAATCTGTTAAGGTGATGAAAGAAATCTTGGATTTACACACGGAAGGTGGAGGAGCTGTGTTATTTTCAACACATATTATGGAAATAGCACAAGAACTATGTGATAGAATCGCGATTATTAATAAAGGAAAATTAGTAGGAATTGGTACCATCGAGGAGCTACAAGAGCAAGCCGATAAATTAGGAGCCAGCTTAGAAGATGTATTTTTACGTTTGACCGAGCAAGACACGTCTGTTAATGAGATTGTGGGGAAATTGAGAGAGAGCTTTAAAAAGAAACAGGAGTTGATGTAATACTTTGGAAAGTGAACTTCTTGATTTATACCATAAAGCGAAATATGTAAATAGAGAAGTCTTCGTGGAAGCTCAATTACAGTCCGCAGGATCTAATCAAGCTCGATTGCTCGAACGGATGGAGAAAAGCAAGAATTTTATGCGCAATAATGTTATAGCAACGAAGGTTGTTTATGCATTTGTTCTCTGTTTTATGCCCATTCTTCTGCTCATTGGTTATTTTGAAGTTATTCAATCACTCGGAAGCGCTCCCATTGAAGCGATCATATTTACAGAAAGCATTATATTTTCCATCTTCTTCGGATTGAACTTTTCATACCTCATTTTATTCGGGATGCTCAACACGAGTAGTTTTATGTCGGGAGAGTCGTTTGATTGGCTCCATACGCTTCCTATTTCAGAAAAAAAGGTAAAAAAACTTGGGTTTATGACCCTATTTCGAAGCTTAGATCTTCCCTTGATTGCGATGATTGTGGCATTTCCTGTGGTGATTTTTATCGGCACTCAGGATATTTTGCTCACTGTGATAACCGCGATCACTTCAGTCCCGAATGTGTTGTTGAGTTTTTGTATTTTAATATTTATAGGAGAAAAACTAAGTAGAATTCTGTATGGGAAACAAAAGACAACAAAAAAGGCTTCAATCCTTCGAATGGCAACGATGGTAGGATATATATTGATGGCCATGAGCCTCGGATTTATTATACAATTAGCATTTCAAGCAGTTGAGACTCTTTTTAACCTGCTTATCACCTTTGAATCCACATCGATATTAGGGCTGGTTTTTAGTCTTATTCCGTATCCATTCGGGCCGAGCTTTTTTATTTCAAACTTTCTGGCACCAACCCAAATTCCACCGCTCTTATGGGTTACCAGTTCCATTGGATTTATCTTGTTTTTAATATTAACTTGGGTGGTTTATCGAAAAGCTGTGAATTCACTCGAATTAGTTACCGCTTCCGAGAAAATGAGGGAAAAAGTAGAAGAGACATCAGTCAAGGAGAAGGAGATTGTAGAAGTAGAAATAACTACGAAAACCCCCATAGTAGCTTATATGAGGAAGGATCTAACAACTGCCACTCGAGATTTTCAAACATTTATGTTCATGATATTCCCGATTATTCTTCCTTTAATAATGGTATTTTCAGCATCCGCTGGAATTGAATTTGCCAACCCTGAAACTCTAGATATATTAATAATCTGGTTGTTCGTGCTTATGACATGTACATATATTCCCGCAATGCTGGTATCGGGACTCTTAAATATGGAAGAAACAGGTTCTGCTATATTATCGTCTTTACCGATTCTTCCCAGGGATCAAGCAAAAGCGAAACTACTTTTAATGCTTTCAATTCAAACATTCTCGTTTCTCATCACCCCGTTAATCTTTTCACTCATCTTTGGAGTTTGGATTGTGTTTGTCTTGGTTGTCTCGTCGATCCCGCTTGCTTGGACATTTATGATACTCTTCTTTGAATTAAAAATCCGATTTTTTGGTCAGATGAAATATAAGTATATCATAGAAGAAATCAATAGGAATTATAAGATTTTAAAATGGGTGATTATGCTTGCGATTGAACTCGGATTGTTTGTATTATTATTAATCACCGTGTTTAACATCGCTTTTATCACACTTAACATACCATTGATTTCGATTATCCTTTTGGGGGTAGGATTCGCTGGAACCCTCATTCTTTGGTACGCATTTAATCGGATGTTTCCAAAGCCAAAAGAGATGAAAACATATAAGACAGGAGGAGCTCTGAGACAAACACCCGCTCTAGGAGCTATTGTTTTAGCTATAACCTATATCGGATTCCAATTTATCCCAGGATTCTTAGAACTTCTATTATTACCGATCCTCCCGTATCTATCTCTAATCGGACTGTATTTCATAGACTTTCTATTTATTTTTGGAACATTAGCATTCCTATGGCTCTATGTAGTACCGTTTGGATTCAAACTCCCAAATAAAGATAGAGAATTTGGCGAATATCTCCAAGATATTGGTCTTGGTAAAAAACAACCGATTCTTAAAAATATCGCAATTGGATTTGCTTCTTTTGGAATATTTGCACTCGTGGTATGGCTTGGAGGAGTTCTGTTAGGAACCTACGTATTTGATCCCAACATCTTGTTTGGAAAACCCACACTAACGAATTTAGGATGGTTTTTGTTTATTATAATGCTAATTCCGGGGATTTGGGAAGAATTTTCTTTCAGAGGGGTTATCATTCCCAACTTGAAGAGGAAATATTCACAAACTCAAATTATTCTTATAAGTGGTTTGGTATTTGGTTTAACACATGCGATTAATTTCCTAAGTATTCTTGGTGGAGGGAATCCAATATATGTGGTATATCAAATTATATATGCGTCCTTGCTGGGATTTGGGCTCGGATACATGTTCTTGAGAACGGAAAGTTTGATTCCCTGTATTATACTTCATTATCTCGTGGACTCGGTGGGACAATTGTTCTTAAATACTATAATTACTGATTGGATTTCACTATCGATTTATCTAATCGGATTTTTAGGGATCATTCCAACAATATTAATCATCCTTTTTGTAAAGCTAGTT